>SVQR01000207.1 GCA_015065225.1 Oscillospiraceae bacterium
CCGGTACGGGACAAAGAACATAATCAATCTGATAATAGACATAAATATCCTGATCATATATGTTCTCAAGCGTCATCCTGCATCTCTTTTTGAAAGGCATTTCCCAATAGCAGGTGAATGCTCTTTTGGGATTAACACAAACAGGCATAGATGTAAGCTGACTGTATGATTGATAATCCGCACAAGCAAAGAAATCGCAAAGAGGAGTTTCAACGCTCGGTTTTTCAAAATCATCCCAGTATATTCTTAAGACCAGCTTTCTGTTTTTGTCGCAATTATCTACGATCCAGATATGTTTGATTATTGCCTCTGCTTCAATATTGCAGAGTTCAAATGTTTGTCCTGCCGGGATTGCTACAGAAGGAGAGACCTTCCATCCTTGACCGAGATCTCTTGAAGCAAGTGAACCTGTTCCTTCGGTTGCCATGCCGCCTTTGCCTTTTTCTCCTGTGAAGTTTTCCGCTGAAATTGACCTTGATTCGAAATTGGTTATTCGTGATAATCCGGACATCATATTATAAAATCCATTCATACTTGACACCTCCATTGTTTTATGATACAATTATAATAATTCATATTAATTAATTGAATAGCAATTATTGATTTTATATATAACTATTTTTGACGGAGAGTATTATATGGACCTTAATGCATTATCACCTTATATACGTATTGCTATGTATTCATCATTGCCGGAAAACTGGGTACTTAGTAAGCGTGTTATATATGATTACGAACTTATATATGTTCAAAGTGGAAGCTGTATAATTACAGTCAATGATGTGGAATATTTGTGTGATGCAAATAAGGTTGTCTTTCTTAGACCCGGAATACCTCATTCTTTTCAAGTGTGTGATTTAATGCAGTTCAGCCAACCGCATATACATTTTGATGCAATCTACAACGATAACAGTACGATAACGCCTATATCATTCAAAGACAGACCACAGATGACGGAGCAGGAGGTAAAACTGATATCTCATGACTTCTTCTCGGATATTCCGATTCCTGTTGTTTTTGAACCGGAAGATCCGAAAGAATTTAAGCGGTGCTTTTTCGAGCTTATTAATGTTTATAAGTCTGATAGCTCTGATACGATCCGTCTGAAATCCCTTATGCTTGAGATAATTCGTCTGATTATAAATCAGTTTACTTTGAAAGATTCTATGAGTTACTCAAGGCAATCACGAAAGCTTTTGGCCGTAAAGGAATTTGTTGATTCCAATCATATGAGAGATCTTTCCCTTGATGAGATAGCATCATTTTTTTCATTTAATAAATTTTCACTCATTCGTGCTTTTAAGAAAGAGTTCGGTGAAACTGTTATTTCTTATTATAATTCAAAAAGGTCCGAGACAGCGTGTAGTTTATTGTTAGATACAGCTCTCAGTATAAAAGAAATCAGTGATCTGCTCGGCTTTTCCGATGAGTACACCTTTAGTAGATTCTTTAAGAATAAAAACGGTATATCGCCGTCATTATACAGAGCCGCAAAGAAAATCGTCTCTGATCAAAGAGACGATTAGTTCTTATACAAAAATTTCCTGCACATCCTGCTAAAAGCACGGGAAATATTATTAGTGTCAGTCCTCAAGTATACCAATAACCGGCGGATGTGTCATAAGTTCCTTCTTTTTGAATCTTGATCCTATCGATACCTCACGCCTTTCTTTTCCTGCAGTAAGGAAGCCTTCCATGATCTCAAGAACGTGGAATGTCATATCACAGTTCGCTCTGAATCTTCTCCCTGTGACAAGTGCCTTTGCCATATCCGCAAGACCTAATGCTCTGCTGTTCTTTTTGTAGGAGAACGTAAGCGGCACTTCCGTTATTTCGCCGTGTTCAGGACGATAAAGCTTTACAGGACCTCCGAATGTATTGGGGTCTGGAACATATAATGTTCCTTCGGTGCCGTATATTTCGATCCCGGTCTGGCTCTTGTAGGTGTCAAATGTTGTCACAAGTGTTGCAATCGCTCCGGATTCAAAACGCATCGTACCGTTGATGTGTGTATCCACCTCAACATCTATTATCTCACCGCAGTGAGGCTCACTTGTGATAACTCTCTTTTCAAAGGACTTCTTTGTCATGGCGTGAACATCCGTGACATTCCCGAGAAGATTTACAAGAGCCGTTATGTAATACGGACCCATATCAAACATCGGACCGCCGCCGTATTTGTAGTAGAACTCCGGATCGGGATGCCAGCTTTCATGTCCGTGAAGCATCATAAAGCCCGCACCGCCGATGGGAGTACCGATATAACCATCCTCTATAAGCTTTCTGCAAGTTTGTATACCTGCGCCCATAAATGTGTCGGGAGCACCGCCCAGCATAAGTCCCTTTTCCTTTGCAAGAGCGACAAGCTTCTTTCCTTCCTCAAGACACGCGCCCAAAGGCTTTTCCGAATATACGTGTTTTCCTGCCTCAAGAGCTGATTTTGTTACTTCAAAATGCTCGTAAGGTCTTGTGATATTGAGAACTATATCAACCTCGGGATCTGCGAAAAGCTCGTGCATATCCTTGTAAATTTTTGGAATATTGTACTTTTCCGCAGCATTTTTAGCTCTTTCCGGGATAAGGTCGCATACACCTGCTATTTCTATTTCTTTAAAAAGATTTGTTATGTTTTCAAGATATATTCCGCTTATAGCACCGCATCCAACAAAGCCTATTTTTACCTTTTTCATATCGGTTTCTCCTTTTTATTATTAATACATTTTTGCATTGTTTTCGTAAGGTTCGGAGGTGAGTCCGTTATCTATTGCGTATTGTCTGCCCTCTGCTGCCCATAACATTCCGCGTGTCATAAGTTCCATAGCTGTCGGGAATTTGTCGAATACATCGTCATGATGCCCGAGAGAACAGTAGAACACTCTTCCGACTCCCCAGAATTTTGTCCACGCCACGGGCATATCAATCGGCTTGTTTGATGCGTGATAGTAATTTACAAGCGGGAAGCGTGTTGTGGCAAGTACTTCAATGGTAGGATCTATATGAAGATAATAATGCTCGCTTACTACTTCAAAATCAGAAAGTCCATCAACGATAGGACTTGAGCCTTTTCGGATATTTACCATATATTTAACGCCATCGCTGCCCGGATGGCTTACCCATTGACCCCCCGTCATGAACTGCCAATGAACATCCTGACGGAAAGCATCGCACATTCCGCCGTGACAGCCTGCAAGACCTACTCCGTTTGCTACTGCTTTTGATATGTTCTTTGTATATTCATTTTTGATTTCTCCCATTGTCCAAAGCGGGATAATAAGACTGTATTCCATGAGCTTATCAAAGTCAGAAAGACACTCCTGACTATCAAAAATATCCACTTGATACCCATGCTTGCGAAGTACACAAGCAAATCTTTCCGATACGAGATTCGGCTCATGACCGTCCCAGCCTCCTCTGAAAATTAGTACCTTTTTCATAACAGTAATCATCCTTTCCGTGCCGAGGCACTTTGTATTTTATATTACTTTTTTGCAAGAAGTGCAAAATCATCCTTTAAGTGTGAGTATAAATTCTTATATATACCGTAAAAGCTGTCATATTCTTTGTTCAGAGCCTTGTCGCAGTTGCTTGAGGATTTTATTTTAACAAGCTCCGAGCAAGCCTTTTCCACATTTTCATATATTCCCGTTCCGACCATAGCAAGAATTGCTGCTCCGAATGCAGGGCCTTCGTCACATTCCGTGATACTGCAGTTTATACCGTATACATCCGAGAGCATTTTTCTCCAGAACAGACTTTTTGCTCCGCCACCGCAAAGCTTCATATCATCCGGACATATGCCCATTTCTTTAAGTATTTCGGCACAGTCCTTCAGGGAATAGCATACACCTTCAAGGACAGCTCTTATCATATCACCTCTTGTATGTATCGCCGAAAGTCCTATAAATGCACCTCTGGCATCCGGATCAAGATGCGGTGTGCGTTCCCCCATAAGATAGGGCATATACAAAAGTCTGTTTGCTCCAATCGGAGATTTTTCAGCCTCTTTATCCATTACTGTATACGGATCAACGGATTTTTCCGAAGCTTTACTGATTTCTTCCGCACATACAGTATCACGAAGCCAGCGAAGTGAAAGTCCTGCCGCCTGTGTTACGCCCATAACGTGCCATTTGCCCTTGACAGCATGGCAAAAGGTATGTACTCTGCCACAATTGTCAATCAGCGGAGAATCGGTATGTGCAAATACCACGCCGCTTGTGCCGATGGTAGTAAATGCCGTTCCTTTTTTTACAACTCCGACACCTATTGCCGCCGCGGCATTGTCACCTGCTCCCGCAACGACGGGAGTGCCCTTGCATAGTCCCGTAAGTTCTGCCGCTTTTTCCGTTATGTATCCTGTTATCTCCTGCGATTCGTAAAGCTTTGGAGCAAGAGATTTGTCAATTCCAAGCGTCTGAAAGACTTCATCCGACCAGCATCTTCCCGATATGTTCATAAGCTGCATTCCGCTTGCATCCGAAACATCTGTTGCAAGGCTTCCGGTAAGAACAAATCTTATATAATCCTTTGGCAGAAGAATAT
>SVQR01000208.1 GCA_015065225.1 Oscillospiraceae bacterium
GATCATTCGCCTGTTTATGTTGATATTGAGCTTCTTTGATATTTTTTCTATATATTTTTTTAAAAATATATAGAGTCAGATACTCTATAGACCACATGGTAGGCTTCGGCATAAATTACAAGGTATCGGAGTATTACATAATTGAAGATCAGGATGCGCTTGATGCAACGGATCATTCACCTGTTTATGTTGATATTGAGCTTCTTTGAGAATAAGTACGGTTTTCCGATATTTAAAGCATAGTAAAAAATAGTCTGCATCACACAGTCGGTGATGCAGGCTTGTTTTTTGTTCGTTGTTTCTGCTTTTGTGTACAGGTATTTCATGTACGACACTTATCGGGATGAGTATTGCTACAGCACTATACATTCTTGGGAAGTGCGGTCTGCATATCACCCATAAAACCCGCTTCACCTATTACGACAGGTGTTACGGTGTGCTTATCTGTGTCATAATCAATGACGGAAACGGAAGCGTTCTTCACCCACGGATGATTCTTCATGTTCTCATACGGCTCACCGCGCCACTCACATTCCAGCGATCTTATCGGCGTTGCATGGGATGCTATAAGCACCGTCTTGCCGTCATTTGCTCCGGCGATGCTCCATACTGCTTCTCTTACTCTGTCGCAGAGATCACGCACCTTTTCGCCGTCTGTGGGGTGAGAGCTGCAGATATCATTTCTCCAGACAGAGTACTCGTCAGCATATTTTTCGGCTATATCATCAAAGAGCATATTTTCCCATATGCCTGCATATATCTCACGGATGCCTTTGTCCGGGATAGGCTCAAGTCCGAATTTTTTTGCGATTATACAGCCTGTTTCAAAGGCTCTTCCGAGATCACTTGCGTAGGCGATATCTATCTTGTAATTCTTAAAAAGATACTCTCCCGTTTTTTCTGCCTGCTTTCTTCCAAGCTCGGTAAGTCCCTTGTCAAAGTTGCCGTAAAAGCGATGCTCCAGATTTCCCACGCTTTCTCCGTGTCTTACAAATATCATTCTTGTCATATTGATGACCGTTCCTTTCCATGTCCCGTGTAGATTAAAGTGTACTGTCAGTTTACGCTCTTTTTGTATTCTCCGGGAGTCATCCCGCAAGCCTTTTTGAACTGACGTATAAAGTTGAATGTACTCTGATATCCTGTCTTTTCCGATACCTCGTCAACGCTGTATATCCCCCGACGGAGAAGATTCTTTGCAAGCTCTACTCTTGCGCAAATGATGTCGTTTTTCGGGGCGATGCCGAATATTTCCCGATATACCACATAAAATCTGGACTCGCTCAGCATTACTCTCTTTGCCATTTCCGCAATGTTCCAGTCCTTTGAAAGATCGGAAAAAACCTCACTTCGAAGATCAATGAATCTTTTTACTACTCCCACAGGGATTATCTCTCCGCTTTCTTCAAGCACCGTACTTCTTGCGAGCTTTATAAAGAGCTCGCACAGCTTTGCATCGTACATATCCTCAAAATAGCTTTTCTGAGAGAAGTTTTCCACTTCGAGAGAACGTATTATCTCTGTGATGAATTCATACGTCTTGGGATAATATACGGTATCGGTGCAAAGACCGTATTTTTCGATATGAGCGGGGATATCGCCTTCAAAGTGCATCCAGTCATGTATAAGGTTTACATCCGATCTGAAGTGAAGCTCGGTATCCTTATGGAATATAATACATGAGTGGGGACGAAGTTGTTCGGTCCTTCCCTTCATTGTCAGCGTTACGGGAGTATGGAAATGTATGAAAATGTAGTCAGTTCTGTTTTTCTCGTGCCGTATCTCAAAACCGGAATTCTCCGGCCAGGCGTGGCGAAGACGAATGATGTTCATTCTTTACCTCCCGCACTTTTGTCATAACGGTATTTTACCACATACAATAGAAAAAGTCAATAAACAACACAATAAAACCATTGAAATTTTGCATCGGATATGTTACTATAAGACTATAGATCGGATTTTAAAAAAAGGAAAGTGAGGAATAAAAATGATATTCAAAACAGAGCATCCGAATCCAATATTTGAAAGGGAAGCATGGCAGAACCTGAACGGAGAATGGGATTTTGCATACGACAGCGGCAAAAGCGGCAGAGACAGAGGTCTTATCCGAGGTGAAGGCTTTGATAAGAAGATCAATGTGCCCTTCTGCCCGGAAAGCACTTTGTCCGGGATTGGTAATGTGGACTTCATGCCATGTGTATGGTATAAAAAGACAGTTGAGATAACAAAGGAACAGCTTTGCGGCAAGGTATTTCTTGTTGTGGGAGCATCCGACTATGATACGGAGGTGTTTGTCAACGGAGCATCCGTGGGACGTCACAGGGGCGGTTATTGCAGCTTCAGATTCGATATAACAGACGCACTCTGTGAGGGAGAAAACCTTGTTGTCATTTGTGCCGAGGACGATATCGCAAGCAGACTTCAGGCTATCGGCAAGCAATGCAGGAGCTATCATTCAAGAGGCTGTTCATATACAAGAACAACAGGTATCTGGCAGACCGTATATCTTGAATTCACACCTCAGACAAGAATAGAGAAGTTTAAGGTCTATCCGGATATTGACAATTCGGCAATAGGTGTTTCCGGTGAGCTTTGCGGTAAGGGTATGCTCACGATAGAAGCACTTTATGAAGGAAGAAGTGTAGGCAAGACCTCATTTGAAGCATCGGCACATTTTAATACGGGTCTGTCCCTTTCCGAGCTTCACCTCTGGGAGCTTGGTGACGGAAAAATATATGATCTGATCCTCACATTCGGCAACGACAAGGTAAAGAGCTATTTCGGTATGCGTAAGGCAGAGATGGGAAAGACTCAATTCCTTCTCAACGGAAAAAGTGTATTTATGCGTCTTGTGCTTGATCAGGGCTTTTATCCCGACGGTATATATACCGCAAAGGATGAGGAGACTATAATAAAGGATATCAGACTTTCGCTTGATGCAGGCTTTAACGGAGCAAGACTTCACGAAAAGGTATTCGAGCCGAGATTCCTTTATCATTGCGACAAGATGGGCTACATGGTATGGGGAGAATATCCCAACTGGGGATACGATTACTCCGATGCGAGAGTAAACGGAAGATTTACAGCCGAATGGCTTGAAATATTGGAACGTGATTTCAATCATCCGTCAATTGTCGGCTGGTGTCCCTTCAACGAAGTGTGGACTGAGGATCCCAATAATAACAGGAAGGCACTTCTTAATACCGCATATATCATTACAAAGGCGTATGATTCCACACGTCCCTGCATTGACACAAGTGGAGGTTATCATGTCGTGACAGACATATTTGACGTACATGACTACGATCAGGATCCCGCGGCACTTCGTGCAAGATACGAAAGGCTTGTAAAGGAAAACTTCCTTGAGGAAAAAGACCATATAAAGGGACATGAGAAATACGGAAACGAGCCTGTCTTTGTCAGCGAATACGGCGGTATAGGTATACATATAGAGAAGGTGGATGACGGCGGAAAGTCCGCGTGGAGCTACGGAAACGCCTGCAGAAGTCTTGAGGAGTTTTATGAGAGATACAAGGGACTTACCGATGCCATCCTGGACAATCCCCGTATATGCGGCTTCTGCTACACTCAGCTTTACGATATAGAGCAGGAGCAGAACGGTCTGTATGATTATAACAGAGCACCAAAGTTTGATATTTCCGTTATAAGAGAGATAAATATACGCAAAGCAGCCATAGAGGAATAATGCCGGGATCTTCCCGACGTGCAATGCAATAACCGCATAAGAAAAGGACGATCGTTTTCCCGATAATGGGGCGATCGTCCTTGTTTTTTATCAAATTGAAAAAGATTCGTGCTTAGGTCTGAAATAATCATCTGTACCTGTGGAAACAAGAGATTCGCTGAAATATAGCGAAGCAGCCGCAGGGAGCAGGAAGAACAGCGCGAACACGGTATAAAGGCTGTTGTAACGGTAGGGAACAAGTGCGTGCATATAAATGTAAACTATCGCAATAAAAGCCAGCAGCAACAGATGCACAAGTGCTATTCTGAATATGATATACAGCCTTACGCGGCACATGAGGTTTGTACATATGATGGTGAAAAGACAGAAGAACAGTAAGGAGAAGCACAGCACGATCTCGGTTGCGAGAATATTGCGGGTGGACGCATGATCCTGCGTAAGGTTCAGAAGATCGAGCATGGCAAATTTCAGTATGTTGGATGCCGTAAGACACAGAACACCGCATATTATTAAGGCAAACTTTCTTTTCAGCGAGTCACCGAAGCAGATAAGTGCATAAACAAGTGAAAATGCGACGCACAGCGGGGTTACAAGATAAAGCATTCCCGTGTAAACAATATAAGTACATACAGATGCCTTAAGAAGTACATATATCGGCAGATGCCACATATGCTTTGTTTTGGAATAAAGTGTCCTGTTGATCATAAGGCCGCATATTATTGCTTCTATGACCAATACATAAAGAACGGATACCAACAGCTTCAGCCTCCTCTCACGTTTGCAATGCGGATAAAAATATTCAGAAAACTATATCGGCAAACTCTGCCCCGCAG
>SVQR01000209.1 GCA_015065225.1 Oscillospiraceae bacterium
TTACCGTATATGCGAGGTAGACAGAGCCGGCAGAAGCGATTACAAGAACGGTGCACCCAATAATGTAAAGATTGCTCATCCTGACTGGGTGCTTGATACATGGTACGAGGGCGGAATGTGGAATCTGGCAAACAAGGAGCTTCGCAAATTCAAGCTTGAATATATAAAAGGTATACTTTCAAAATACGACTTTGACGGAATGTGCGTTGATTTTCTGAGACATCTCCCCTGCCTTCCGCAAGGCAAGCAATGGGAATACAGAGACTGTGTTACGGACTTTCTCGGCGAGATAAGAAAAATGCTTCCGACGGATAAAAAGCTCGGTGCAAAAGTATCCGAAACATTGTCAGCCTGCCGTGTTGACGGATTTGATATTGAAAAATGGGTGTCGGAAGACATAATAGATTTTATTGTCCCCGGGTCACGAAGCATATCCTCCGATGTTGATAATATCAAAAAGATATGCGGCGACAAGGTAAGCGTTTACCCTTGCTGGGACACATGGCACGCCTCCGATGCCTGCCATTGGCGTGATGACGATTTTTACAGAGGTGTATTCGCATCATGGGCGGCAAAAGGTGCCGACGGTATAATGGGATTCAATTATATGACTGCCCCCGAGGCTGAGATCAGAAGACTTTTGCCTGACTTTGAAGAATTCCGTCCATCAATATACTACGGTAATTTCGTACGTCAGCTGAAAGACTCTTTTGATGATACACTTCCAAGGATATATGTTGCGGAAAGGCGCGGAGGTTATCCTTACATGGAAGGTGCGGGATGCAACAATACTTTTGCTCCGCTTCCCATGAATATCAATAAGGAAGAAAAAGCATCCGTTCCCATTTACGTTGCAAAGGAGAATGAGGGAGAGCTGAGATTAGTTCTGTCGGGCGACGATATTGCCGTTAAGAATGCACGTGTCGAGCTTTGGTTTAACTCGGAAAAGCTTGAAATTAAATCTGTTGACAGAAGATATATTGACAGACAGATATTCTATCCTCAACCGCAGAGGGCGTCGGGTGCGGGCTACTGTTATACCGATGCTCCATCGGAACTGCTTATGATATGTGCAAATATCGGAAAAGAGCTCGTTCGTAAAGGTGAAAACATTGTTGAAACAGAGTCGGATATGCCTCTCAATATTGAAAGAACGGAGATAAGAATATTATAACGTGAGCAAGATGTCCCCCGCCTCAAAGAGAAAAAATTCACACAGTGAATTTATTTCAATGGAAACAGGAAGAAATCTTTGATTTCTTTAAAGAATCCAAAAGGATTCTTCAATCCGCACAGCAAAGTTCGCTATGCGAACTTCTTTTCCACGGCGGCGGGTTCCATTTCCTCAGTCGGTGTGGGATACAATCCCCCACCGATTGACAGGCAGCTTTGCAGCGAGAAAAAATTCGCAAAGCGAATTTGTTTTTATCTTGCCACGTTGAATGACGGGGCAAGCCCCTTATTGAATGACGGGGCAAGCCTCTTATTGAACAAAAGTATTTCGGAGTGATCATTCACTCCGTTTTTTTATATTTAATCAAAGACAATATTGAATAAACATTTAAAAATATACATTTTTTATAAAAATAAGTGTTTTTTTGTCACTTTACTCTTGATTTTGAGAAAAGTTTGATGTATAATAAAATGTAAAAATTTATTATAGGAGGAATTTACCCTATGAAGAAACTCTTCTCGGCAATACTTGCTACATTGCTTGTATTGTCAACATTCAGCTTTGTGGCTTTTGCCGCAGACGAAGCGATTGTAGTTTCACCCTCGCAGCTTAACCTTAATATGGACCAGAATGCGAGTATGACACGAACAATCACAACAAAAGACGGCATTTCCGTTGTTAAGATGGAGCCTGTTACAACAAGTGGTGACCAGATGCTTGTTGACGGCTACAACATCAGAGGCAGAGGTGTCACCATTGGCAAGCACAACTATGTTTCAATGGATTACTACTACGAAACAGAGCTTACCGATGTTGCAAGCAATCCGGTACTCGGAAGACATGCATACCTTAATGTGCTGGCTATGAAGCCCGGTGCTAAAGGCTTTGATTCCGAGCAGACGATAGTTGCAAACCAGTGGGCACGACTCACATTTGATATTTCATATCTCGGTGACAACGGTTATACCAACAGCTCCGGCGAAAGCGGCATTACCCAGTATCATCTCTATCCTATGGGACAGGCTACAAAGGGTAATAACGCAAACGGTACGATTTACATCAACAACCTTACATTCCACACGGAAAAGGTTGGTATTCCCACGATCACGGGCGTAAGCTTCGCAGAATCCGAGGTTGAAATAGAAAAGGGCTACTCAATGCCCATGCCTGCGGTTTCCGTTGTAGGTGAAAATGCACCTATGCAGGAGCATACACTTACTGTTGCAGGTCATACTTCCGCTGATACATATCTCTCCAACGGTACTATCAGTGTAGGCGAAGACGAAACAGCAGAATCCTTCACCATCACGGCAACATCCGTTATTGATCCCACAAAGAGTGCAACTCTTACCGTAAAGGTTAAGAATCCCGCTCCCAGAACTCCCTTCGATGCAGAAAACGTTCTTATCCGCTTCGGTGTTGTATCCGACGTACATCAGAACGGTTACTATGCAGGTCTCGGAAACAGCAATCAGGTCCAGGAATGGGTACATGCGGTTGACGTTCTCCAGCAGATTGCAAAGGATGACGGTGCAAATCTTGATGCTATCCTTATTGCGGGCGACATGGTTGACGGTGTTTCCAACGGCGGTTCAAACGTCGGCTCTTTCACTCAGTACGGTGACAAGGCTCTCCAGAATATGCGTGAGGTAGGTCACTTTGCAAAGGGCGTTTGGGGCAAAAACACAGGCGTTGAATTTACCGGTGAGAAAAAGGTTGTCAACGAAACAACAACTACCGCAAACGGTTATACAACCGCCACAAGTGTCAACGGTTTCGGCAACGGCTTCGATGACGAAACAATGCTGTTCTACTGTCTCGGTAACCACGACGAATCCGGCAGAGGTAAGTCAACAGCTCCCAACAAGTCACTTGACGGTACAACATATCAGTTCTCCACTGTTTACTCTGCCGACTACTTTGCAGCTATCATCTGCGGCTGGCATCACAATCCCGACAGTGCAGAGGCAAAGGCAAACGTAAAGGGCGGCACAGGTGCTTCCGAGGATGGCTTCGACCACTCCTACAGACAGTACATTGCCGATCTTATAGACTACAATACAAATGCTTCCACAACAGTTACTGCTGCAACATTTGAGGCCGCATACGGTGTAAAGCTTGCATCCGCAGACGCACTCTTTGATAAGTACTACGGACATCTCGATGTTAAAACAACACTTACCGATAAGGATAACGGTATCTCCTACGGTAATATGCACATGGCTCTTGACCCCAATCCCGATAATGCTACATCAAATGACAGAATCCACTTCATCGCAATTGAGCTTTCTCAGGCAAACGAGTCCTGCGCATGGGCAGAAGAGATCATCAAGACATCCGTTGCGGAAGATCCCTCAAAGCCCGTATTCATCATTTCCCACTATAAGCCCAAGGGAACGATGTACGGCGATACAAACTACACAAGACTCAGTGATGTTATAAAGAACTATCCTCAGGTAATTATCTGGGGCGGTCACAGCCACACATCCATGCACAACGACAACGCCATCAACTCCGAGCTCGGATTTGTTGCTGTTGAAACAAACACAACACGTTACATGGGTACATCGACCGCTCTTACTCTTGAGGCTATGTTCGGTGCAGGTACATCCAACAACGAAAAGTATCCCAAGAGCGCATACAACTATCCTTCACACGAAGCAAACGTTTCCAATGCTTGTTACGTTGAAGTTGACAAGAACAACAACGTAAGGATCAGAAGAGTTGACCTTTACAGATCTTACTCTACGGATTTTGCGGAAAATCCCACATTCTTCACACAGAGCAAGTACAAGAACTTCAACGATCACGCATACAATGAAGAGTTCGTTGCAATTGACGAGCCCGCATTCATCCGTGAGCCCTGGGATATCACAGATATCGAAACAGGCAAGCACCTCTCCGACTTCAACACAACAACAAGAAAAGAAAAGACAGGTGTTCCCTACTTCGATGCTTCTTCCAAGATCACGGCAACACCTACCATCGGCGGTCTTGACATAGGCTTCAAGATGGACGCAAAGGACGACGGCATGATCATGCTCTACGTTCTTGAGATTAAGAATGCGGCAAATGAAGTTGTTCACAGAAGATATTATACAAACTTCTACTATGAATATCCTCAGGATCCCAACGCTACATATGCAGGTAACAACATTGCAGAGCGTGATATCACAGCAAGCATCACAGGTCTCGGTCCTGCAACGGAATATACCGTTGAGCTCTTTGCGGTTGACGATTTCTATGTACCCGGTGCGCCTATTTCCACAAAGGCAACCACAAAGGACGGCGACACAAAGATCACTCTTGAGGACGGCAGAATCGCAGTATTTGTA
>SVQR01000018.1 GCA_015065225.1 Oscillospiraceae bacterium
TGGATGAGTCCGGTACAATACCGCCTCAACATCTTGGCTGCATAAAAATAGTGTAGCAGTCATAAAACTACTACACTATTGAAAGTCTAACTTTTGGGGGTCACATCACTGTGCCGTCTCTTTTTTTGCAAAAAACACTCTTTCGGGAAGAAACTGCAAAAAACGCGGAAGAAAAGTGTTGAAATGACGATAAGCCTTTGTTATAATGTGTATGAAATACAGATTTACCTTACCAATTTATAAAAAAATGCAATATATTATCAAAAAATAGTAAAATATGTATTGTTTTTTTGGAGAAAATGTGTAATAATACTTACGAGTTCAATTAGGCAAAAGATGCATTTTACAAAATTCTATTTTTGGAAAGGAAGACAGAAAACATGAAATTAAGAAACATCCTCGCAGTTATTCTATGTGCGGTAATGGCGGTCGGCATGATCGTTCTTACGACATCGGCACAGGAACAAAACGCAAAGTATGAGGTTGGAGAAGGTTTTATCTCCTTTGACTTCAGCGACGTTACCGGCGGTATCGTAAACGGTAAGAAAAACGCCAACGTCGAAAAGAATGTGAGCTTTGAGGGCAAAAATGCCGTAAGGTTCACTCCTACTCCCGATACCTATGACGGCACGACACTTAATCTTGACTGTTACTTTCTTGGAAAGTATGCGGATAAGGGTGTGCAGATAACTGTGCCCGATTACAAATACATGGGCGTTACATACTACTATGCTCCCAAGAGCGAGCCTGTATATACGGGCAACCTTAAGATGACTCTTCTCCCCGGCTCTACATCTGCAATTAAATCGGCACTGGGTGCAGAATCACATGAGCCTCTTGTTGCGGGCAAATGGACGGAAGCATACTTTGACTTCAGCTCCATGACACTCAATCCGGATCACAAGGAAGGTCAGCCTTACATCGTACAGTGCCACTTCAATCCTTTTGGCTCGACCGCGCTTGAATCCATTACAGCGGATGATGTGTTCTATGTTGCAAAGTACACCTTCTACAAGACAAATCCCGACAAGAACGCCAAGGTGAAGATAAGCTACAACAAGGCTACTCCCGAGGCACAGGGACAGGAATACACCGATAACATTCCCTACGGTGAGACATACAAGCTCCCCGAATGTCCCTTTACATATGACAGCTCTGTATTCAAGGGCTGGATATCCTCACAGGATAACAAGGTATATGCTCCCGGTACGGAAATGAAGGCTGAGGTAAATACAACATATACCGCTTCATGGGAGGTTATAAGAAACGTCGAGGACTTTGTATCCTTAAAGTACGTTGACTATTCCAACGAGATAGTTAACGGTGCGGATACAGCTTACCTTGAAAATGTTTCCAAGGACGGCAGAGAGGTCGTTATGTGTACTCCCAACCCCAACAGAACATCAACCTCCAAGACCATCAGCCTTGACGGCTATAAGTATGCAGGTGCAAATATTGATCTCAACGCATACAGATGGTTTGCCGTTGAATACTTCTACCAGGCTCCCAATCCCAAGGAGCTGAACATGAGAATAGATATCATGACCAGCAATACCGTACTTCTCAAGAGCGTAGGTGCATACTCCGTTGAGCCTCTTGTCGCAAACACATGGGCGACAGCTCTCTTTGATATGTCTGTTCTCGAAGGCAACGTAAATCCCGACAATCCCACACCCAACATGAAGCAGATGCATCTTCGTGCATACGGTATGAACAACATAGATATACTTGACGCAAGTGATGTTATGTATATCAGCCGTGTAATGTTCTTTAAGGAAAAGCCGGATTTTGTCGCTCACACAGCGTACATGAACGGTTATGCCGACGGTACATTCAAGCCTGCAGGCACAATGACAAGAGCTGAGGCTTGTACCGTTGTTGCAAGACTTCTTGAAAAGGAAGAAAACATTGCAGGTACATCCAACTTTGCGGATGTAAAGGGACATTGGGCAGAAAAGTACATCGGTCTTTGTGAAGCAAAGGGACTTCTCGCATCCTACAGCGGTAATTTTACTCCCGATCAGGCTATAACAAGAGCTGAGTTCTCCGAGCTTGTATATCTTACGGGGCTTGCAAAGGACAAGGGACTCACACCTGTATTTGCGGACGTTGCAGCAGACCATCCCAAGTATGCCTCCATTATGGCGGCGGCAAAGGCAGGTCTTATAAACGGCTATGATGAGGGCAACGGAACATTTACTTTCAAGCCGGATAATACCATAACAAGAGCAGAGGTCGTTACCATTATTAACAGAGCAAGAGACCTCTCCAAAAAGTCGGAGGATCTCACAAGCGATATCGCAGTGCTCTTCCTTGATGTTGACGATACTCACTGGGCACACGCGGATATCGCGGAAGCCACAGTTCCCCATATCGAATGGAACGGTGCATGGCTGTATCCCCAGGCTGACCCCGCAAAGACGCTTGAAGACAAGGTCGGTGCGGAAAAGCTTTACGATCTTGCGGCGGGTAAGGCAAAAATCGCAGAGCTTGATGCACTTGAGGCTAAGAGAATTGAAGAAATAAGAAATACACCCAACAAGGATCTCACAGGCTTTACAGGCAGAAAGATATATGTATCCAACGCAGGTGACGACAAGAACGACGGTCTTTCCGAGGCAACTCCCGTAAAGAGTGCGGCAAAGGGTTCCGCACTTGCAAAACCCGGTGATATCGTTCTTTTCAAGCGCGGCGATACATGGTATGAAAAGTTTAATGCAAAGTCGGGCGTAACATACTCCGCTTACGGTGAAGGCGCAAAGCCTCTCTTTAACGGCTCCTTCGAGAACGGTGCCGATCCCGAAAAGTGGACTCTCGTTCATGAGGATGCTGCGACCGGTGCACGTATTTGGAAGTTCTACCGTGAAGACTGGAAGGATATCGGTACTATAGTATTTAATAACGGCGAAGGCTCTGCATACAAGGATATGCCCGACAATCTCAAGGGCAGCAAGAATTACACCGTATACAAGACAAAGACCCCCTACGACTGGAAGGTAGAGCTTGACAGAAACTTTGAATTCGTACATCTTGCCGATTCCTCCTTTGACGGCTCTTATATCTCCCTCCGTGATTCCGTAGGCCCTATCTACCTCAGATGCGACAACGGCAACCCCGGTAAGATCTTTGATTCCATCGAGTTTGTAACCTACGGTGCTGTTATCACCTGCGGCGGTAACCCCAATATTACAATCGACAATCTTGAGTTCATAAACTCCTGCTTCGGTATCTCCTCCGGTACAAACAAGAATCTCACCGTTACAAACTGTGAATTCAACTGGATCGGCGGTAATATTCAGACATACGCCATGAGAAACGGTATTGCGACACGTTACGGTAACGCTATCGAAGTTTACGGCGGTATCGACGGATATCTTGTTGACAACTGTTACTTCTACGAGATCTACGATGCGGCAGTTACCCATCAGGTAGGTGCGGGTGCACAGGATCTTGTAATGGACAACATTACATACTCCAACAACGTAATGGACAAGTGTCAGTACTCCATTGAATACTTCTTCAGTGCCGGCGATACTCCCACAGTATCCAGAAAGGGTAAAAATGTAGTATTCGAGAATAATCTCATGCGTCGTGCAGGCTACGGCTTCGGCTCTACAAGACGTGACCTCTCATCTCAGCGTCATATCCGTTCCGGCAGCTCAAGAAACGAATTTACAGACTATGTTATCAGAAACAACGTATTTGACAGATCCGTATACGAGCTTGCAGAAACTCAGTGTAATTTCGCGGTAAATGCTCCCGTATATGAAAACAATATCTATATTCAGGGCGTAGGCAATCAGATCTATACCCACTCCACAGGTGCTTCCGCAAAGATGGACATTTCTGCGGCAGCTAACATCAGAAAGGCTCTCGGCGATGAAAACGCACAGGTTTACTTTGCAGAGTACATTCCTCCCTACGAATGGGGCTTCACCTATGCAAAGACAGCTCCCGTAACTGAGGATGACAAGACAGGTCTTGAAGCTGTAAAGCCCGGAAGCGGAAGTGGCGAAGTTTCGGCTGACGGTGTTCCCACGGAAGCGGATGAGAGCGATGAAGTGGTTGCTCCCCTTGTACTCAAGACAACAAAGAACAAGCTTTACGCAGAGCTTCGCAAGGCTATCACAATGGAAACAAAGACAGATGAAGCGGCAGGTATCACCTACGGTCACGGTACTATCGTAAATGAAGATGCATCCGTAAACCTTGACTGCTACAGCCTTCCCAAGTTCTCGCTTGAAAGCGGTGTCATCTATGTAAAGGCACTTATCAGAACAAACTGCGCAGGTAAAGCTATAGGCTATGTTTACAACATGGTAGATGCCGACGGTGAAAAGATAGGCAACGGTGTTACAGCTTCCTACGGTACAACCGTTAAGGGCGACGGTGAATGGGAGGAGATCTACATCAAGTTCAATGGTTTCCCGATGGGTGCAACGCACTCCACACAGATTCACTTCCTGCCTCTCGGCTCTGTCAAGGGTACAAAATTCCACACTGCGGCAGGCTTCGAGACAAACGACAAGAAGGCTCCTTATCTCGACGTTGCGGCATGGGCAATTTTCCCCAACTACGCATCTGCCGAAGCATATGATCTCAAGGCGGCTGCAAAGGCCGAATAAGCTTTTGACGGCATAAAACGGAATAAACATAATAAAAAGATAAAGCCTTGACGGTGAATTTCTCCGTCAGGGCTTTTGCTATGCTGTGTATTTGAATTGTACGGTGTTACTTTATCGCAAAAATAACAAAAGTTGGGGCGAACGTGCAAATGCAAGCCCCAACACATACAGTATAACATAACAGACTCAGGATTGTCAATACCAAATTGTTCATAATGCTCATAATCTCTGTAATATACAAAAATATTTTAGTAACTTTGTTGAATTTACATATTGCAAAACCGAAAAATATATGCTATAATGTAGACACAAAAGAAAGAGAGGTACAGTCCAATGAGAAAGTAAGCAAATGACTCTTACGAAGGACAGCATAAAGGATCAAAAGTCGATAACGGACATGATCCCGGGAAAAGCGGCAGAAAGAACAAACCGCAAAAAGCAGATCGTGTACAGGCAAATACAGAAATAAAGTACATATCCGAGCTTCAATTGAATATAGTCCATAACCTTCGTAAAGAGCAGGACACATCGCTTCCTTGCAAGATAAAACAAATAAAAAACAAGTTTTGTTCCCGATTGGGAAGTAGATCCTCCGATGAGGATTTTGGTAAAGAATGGTTTTAAGAATAAGGTTTGAAAAGCAAGGAGCAGATAACAGAAAGTGAGGAGTAAAAAAGATGTTAGATATCAAGGAGAGCCGGAGCTGACCCTCGGTAGTGCGTAAAGAAGCATTATCGGGGGTTAGTTCCGTTTTGGGGAGATGAATACGGAACAGACTGACAGCTTTCTTCGGAAGGCTTTTTTGTTTTTTAAGACCTTTAAAGCGGCATCGGTATCCACGTGCAAAATACATGATCAGACAGATTCTGCGAAGTTCATAACCTGACTATCACAAAACAAACACATCCGTCAAAACAATAATTTCGCCAATGTTCAAGCGACGTTAACATTTCCGTGTTATCATTAACTTTGTATTATTATCACCATTAATATAAAATAGTATATTTATGCTCAAATATTACAGGAGTGACGAAAATGATCGAAATCAAGAATCTGGTCAAACGCTACGGCAGCAATCTTGCGGTGGATGATATTTCCTTCACCGTAAATGACGGCGAGATAGTAGGCTTCCTCGGACCTAACGGTGCGGGCAAGAGTACTACCATGAACATCCTTACAGGATATCTCTCCGCAACGGACGGACAGTGCCTTATCGGCGGTGTTGACATACTTCAGAAACCCATCGCGGCAAAAAGAAAGATAGGTTACCTTCCCGAACTTCCTCCCGTTTATCTTGAAATGACGGTAAGGGAGTATCTGAACTTTGTTTATGACCTAAAGAAGTGTACCCTCAACAGAAAAAAGCATATTGATGAGATATGCGATGTCGTGAAGATCACGGATGTACAACACAGACTTATCGGCAACCTTTCCAAGGGTTACAGACAGAGAGTCGGATTTGCTCAGGCACTTGTGGGAAATCCCGAAGTGATGATATTCGACGAGCCGACGGTAGGTCTTGACCCTGTGCAGATAATAGAGATAAGAAATCTCATAAAGAGTCTCGGTAAAAATCACACTGTGATACTAAGCACTCATATCCTTTCGGAAGTGCAGGCGGTGTGTGACAGGATAGTTGTCATAAACAAGGGCAAGATAGTCGCAAACGCAACACCTGCCGAGCTTGACAAGCTTTCCGGAGTATCCTCCAGATCAAAGCTGAAGATAACAGGCGAGTCGGATAATGTCATAGCGGCACTGAAGACTGTCGAAGGCGTTACTGACGTGGAACTTTCCGAAAAATGTCCCGAACAGGATTGCAATATATATATCGTCACAGGTGACAGCTCGGAGGATATCAAAAAGAAGATATTCTTTACTCTTGCGGCACGTCAGATGGCGATACTCAGCTTCGAGGCATGCTCCTCCAGTATAGAGGATATATTCATTTCTCTCGTATCAAAGAATTATGCCGAAAATGTATCGGATACAAAAAAGGATATCGGCAAGAGCTGCGAAAAAGAGTCGGATGACACCGTAAAATCGGATGTAGACGAAACGGAAGAAACCACAAAAGCAGATGAAACGGAAGAGAAAGGAGAGGATAACTGATGCTCGCGATATATAAAAGAGAGATGCTCTCATACTTTACATCACCCATAGGATACATATTCATGGCGATGTTCATGGCTATGTCGGGAATTCTGTTCTCCTTCTTTACCTTCCTCATGAATTCCACCTCCGTATCCACCTATTTCACATTTCTTATTTTCATATTCATAATTGTTATACCGCTTCTCACAATGAAGCTCATGAGCGAGGAGAAAAAGCTCAAGACCGAGCAGATACTTCTGACTTCACCTGTCAGCATAACTTCAATAATCCTTGCAAAGTTCTTTGCGGCATTCACCATGTTCGGTATAACTTTCATAGCTTCCGAAGCGATCCACTTCTTTGTGATCGGACGTTACACGGAAAATATCAACTACCCTGAGGTAATGGGAACGGTCATCGGTGTGCTTCTTATCGGCGGAGCGTTTATCGCGGTGGGACTTTTCATCTCCGCACTTACAGAAAGCCAGATAGTTGCGGCAATATCCACTATTGCGGCTGTACTTCTTATGATCTGCCTTTCGTTTATTGCAAATTATATTCCAAACGATCTTCTTGCAAATGTCATAAGATGGTTTGCCATCCTCTCAAGATTCTCTCCCTTCACAATAGGTATCCTTGACCTTGCATCCGTTATATACTATATCAGCCTTGCGGTCATATTTATATTCCTTTCGGTGAGAGTTTACGAGAAGAGAAGATGGAGCTGATTTGCTTCGTATAATGTAAGATCAAAGTGCAAAATGCAGAATTTTTTGCGTTATGCGTTCTTGTTTTTTGAAAGGATATAAATTTTATGAGTATAAAAAAGTATTTTGGTTCAAGACGGTTCAAGTATGGCTCGGTTGCGGTAGTATTTTCCGTCATCTTTGTTGCAGCTGTGCTTGTGCTTAATATTATACTTACTTTTATAGGCAAAGAGAAATCTCTTTATGCCGACCTTACAAAGGAAGAGTTCTACACGGTATCCGATGCCAGCATACAGCAGCTTGAAGACATAAAGGAGCCTGTCGAGATAGTGTTCTTCCAGAAGAAGGAGGACATCGGTGAGCCGAACGGATCAAATCCTCTCGGATATGTAAAATATCTTGCGGAGGAATATGCAAAGAGCTTTGATTTTGTCAGCGTAAAGTATGTTGATATGCTGGGAAGCCCCGCCCTTGCAAATTCCTACAAATCAAGCACAAACGATAATATCAAGACGACATCCGTTGTTATCACCTGTCCCACTACGGCAAAGAAAAAGATAGTGCAGACAAACGGCTTCTTCACATTCAACGAAGACGGCTCGGTATACGGCTTCAACGGCGAAAAGAGGATCACCTCCTGCATACTTCAGGTCGCAAACACCGATAAGCCTACAGCTTATTTTACAACAGGTCACAATGAGTATCTTTCCGGATCCTTTGCGACGCTTCTGGATGAACAGGGATATGAGGTAGGTATTCTGGATCTGTCGACGCAGGATATTCCCGCGGATACGGATCTTGTGATAATCAACCAGCCTGCGATAGATCTTTCGGGTATGGCAGCTCAGAATGCGGGCGGAACGAATGAGATAGATAAGATAAAGAACTATATCCAGCAGGATTACGGCGATGTTATCCTTGTCCTCTCCGCGGCATACCCCGATCTTCCGGAGCTTCGTGAGCTGATGGAAGAGAACTTCGGTATTACCTATATTGCCGAAAATGTATTGAATGATACCACAGCCAATACCGTAGGAAACAACGGTGCTATGATAATCGCTCACCCTGCGGGAACGGATACCACCTTTGAGTATCAGATGCACAAGGCTGTCACCGAAAAGAATATAAAGATACTTGCACCGTACAGTGTGCCGCTGAAGATAATCGGAAATCCCGATAAGTATACTGCAGCTGTCCTTCAGTCATCCGCTACAAGTCAGTTCTTGTCCGTGAATGAGGAGCAGAGCCTGAGCGTTGATGCGCCCAATGTGCCGCTTGTTGCCGTATCAAGCAAGATATCATACGACAGCGATCAGAACGAAAAGCGCGGAAACCTGCTTGTTGTCGGTTCGATGTATCTGTTTGAAAACGATATGACAGGAAACAGCTCCTACGGCAACGCGGACTTCCTTTACGGTGTGCTCAAGAGCTTCGGCAATACATCCGTATCCCTTGACATATCCACAAAGCCTTTCCGTGATGATTATCTTGATATACTCAAGAAGGACGCCAATGCGGCAACACTTGTGATAACTCTTGTCATTCCCGTGATACTTCTTGTATTCGGCATGATCATCTGGGTGCGCAGAAAGCGTAAGTAACCGAGGAGCAAAAGATGAAAAACAATAACAATGCAAAGCTTTCGATCCTGCAGAAGCAGCTCATAATAATAATCAGCATAGTTGCCGTGTTTGTCGCAGTGACTGTCGGAGCATGGCAGATGACCGCCCCGAAGGACGAGAACGGCGAAAAGCTCGGATACTTTGAGTTTTTGTACAGCCTCATAACAGGCAAGCTTAACGAGCCGAAGGAAGAAAAAAAGTCCGACGAGCCTCAGTATGACAAGGACGGCGACCTTATCGGTGTCCAGGGCAGAGTGTATATCTATGATGTCATTCCCCTTGAGAATGTTGCGACGATAGAGATACAGAATGTTGATCCCGAAAACGGAAACAAACGCAACTTTGCCTTTTACATGGACCCTGTTGCGAAAAATCTGATACTTGCGGGGCGTGAAATGCTGTCCTTCGACAAGGAAAAGCTCTCCTATCTTTATGTAAATACCTGTAATATGCTTACAATGGCAAAGGTGGAAGATCCCTCGGAGGATCTGTCGCAGTACGGACTTGCGGGCGGTGTTTCGGATAACTGGTTCAAGGTCACGACGGCGGACGGTGAGGTGAAGCAGGTATATATCGGTGATAAGCTTCCCACAGGTGCGGCATATTACTGTAAGAGCGTTGATAAGCCTCACATTTATGTAATAGACACCATGATAGAACAGTGTGTTCTTGCATCTCCGGACGACTTTATAGTTCCGATGCTCTGTCCTCCCATACCGCAAGAAAAAATGTATACCGTGGATAATATAAAGCTTGTTACGGATGGTGAGCTCAAGGTAAATCTTGTGCTTGCACCGAAAGACACGGTAAATTCAGAGGACGGTGTCGCATTCTCTCATATCATGACGTATCCCGGAGGTTATACGGTATCACAGGCTGAGGTGGATAATATAGTACTGAAGCTTTCAAACTTCCAAGGTACAAAGGTTGAGGAAGGCGATCTTTTCGGCATTTATTCATCTTCAAATGAGAAACCCGACGAGGAGACGGCAGACTCTGCGGAAGATACCGTATCGGAGGAAGCTCCGAATGAAACGGAAACAACTACAGAAACCGAGGAGCTGTCCGAGGAAGACAAGAAACTCAAGGCGACACTTGAAAAATACGGCATGATCAAGCCCTCCCATGAGATACACTACACTCTTGACGGTAAGGACTACAGAGTGATCTTCGGGAAAAAGACACCTGATGAAAGTGCATATTATGCAATGAATATGAGCCAGATGACCATATGCTCTGTTCCCTGCGAGGAGGTTGCGTTCCTTGACTATGAGCTTATAGATTTCGTTGACGAATATATCTTCCAGATGAATATAGATAACCTCAGCACTATAGAGGTGCAGACAAAGAAGGCGCATGAGGTGTTCTCGCTCTCGGGTAAAGGCGGAGATCTCGTTGTAACAAAGACATCCGACGGAAATGCCGTTGACACCAAAACCTTCAGGCAGTTCTATATTGACGTTCTTCTTGTTACCATGACGGGAAGTGCGGATGTTTACGATACGAATAACGAGGTGCTTGCATACATCTTCACTACAAGAGACGGAAGGAAGTATGAGTACAGATTCTATGATATATCCACAACGAAGGTGTACTATACAGTCAACGGAGTAGGTGAGTTCTACGTTAACCGCGACAGCGTAAATAAGGTAATAAACAACTTTAATATGCTTCTTGCAGGTGAGAAATTCATGTCGGAGGCTGTCGGAGGCTGACGAGCCCATGCATTATTAAAGAAATATCCGCAATATTGATATAAGATGTTTACCCGAAAGAAAGGAGTATCGGAATATGGGATTTTTTGGAAGATTATTTGGCAAGAGACCGCCTGAAGGTCCGGAATATCAGCAGGGGCAGTATCCTCCCGAGGGGTATCAAGGAGAACAGCCTTATCCTCCTCAGAACGGAGGTTATCCGCAGGGACAACAACCCTATCCCCCTCAGGGACAGCCTCAGTCATATGACGGACAGGGGCAGATGCCCGATAACGGAGGATGGCAGCCTGAGCATATCGCGGATAACGGAGCACACCGGGAAGTACCGTCACATCCGGAATTTGAGGCATTTGAAAAGCAGAGCTATGCACCTGCACAGCCCGGGACTGTCCATACACACGTTGGAAACGTTTCCGAACAAAGCGGAGAGACGGCACAGAAATGGAACGATGCATCAAGAGAAGTCTATATAGGAAAGTACAGAGCAGAATTCAAGCATCATTTCCCGATGCGACTTGATACTGTCGAAAGTCACATGCAGCTTCCCTATATGGTGGGATCTGCGGTGGATATATCTCCCGTAATAGAGTATGCTTCCGCGAATGTATATGAAAAGTTCCGCGAAGAACCGGATAAGCTGTCGGAGCTCAGTCGTGCGGCGGTGGCGAAGGTGGCTATGTATCTTGAAAACTTCATTGGTGCGCAGGAAGAGGGATACTTTGTATCGGCACTTGCCCGCGCTCATGACGATTCTCTTGAAAAGGCGTGGATAGTCCTTGACTTCTACTGTCGTATGCTCAAGGCGGAATACACAAAGAACATATCTATGCTTCACGGATATATCACGGACGAGCTGATAAAGAGAAGCTCCAATCCTGTGGGGCAGGCGAGAAGCGAGAGCTATGAGGATGTTTTGGCAAAATGTGCAAAGCTTGTGTCCGAGGAGCCCGATTCAAAGGAGATCCCTGCGCTGAAAAAGAGACTTTTCGAAAAGCTCATGGAGCTTGACAGCATATATGTGATCCATGATGATACATTCAACAGTGCTTTCCCCTATATAGGAGCAGACGGAAGACTTGAGATACAGACAAACGGCGACCGCGCAGCTGCATTGAAGTCCTTCCTTGAAAAGAACGGTGACTCAAAGGTAAGTATAACCGAGTATAAAAAAGAACAGTATGAGGAATTCTTCTCAAAGGTGCTTCATCTCGGACTTACCGTCATGAGACTTGACAATGGGCTTACTCCCGTGGAGATAGATATAGACGGAATGTTTGACAACGGTGAGAAGAATCTTATTGAGGTCTGCAACAGATACGCAAGAAGCAGATTCATAAGTGAGCTTCAGTACGGCTACCGTATAAAGAACCTTCTCGGCGACAAACACGATACGGATGATTACAGAGTACTTTCCTCGGCAATGATAAGTGCAAGATCCGAAGGATACAGAGCTCTCGCGGGAGGGCTTGTGTATGTATTCATCATCGGCGGCGAAAAGCAGGGAACTACGCTCTATACTCCCAAGGCGATTGAAAATGCAAGCGAGATCATGAAGGTAATGGGCATAATAGACGAATCCACGCTCATCGCGCCCGGTGATACAGCCTTTGATACTTTCCCCGGTGAGATCGCGCTCAGGTCCATAACAAAGAAGGACTCCACACCCGACAAGGGATTTGTATGTGCTTTTACGGACAGAGAAAATGCCGAAAAGATCCGCAGACGCTTTGTTGAAGCAGGTGCAAACGATGCTGTTATCGTAATGACTCTCGGTGAGCTTTGTGCATGCTGTGCAGATCGTGCCGGATTTATTCTCGATATGAGTTCCTACGGTCTTGAGATCCCCAAGGAGCTGTTCGGCAAGATCAGCGAAACGGTAAGGACAGGCGGCATAATGGTCAACGGCAAAGAGATAGAATTCTGATCACTTCTGATGATGCATGATAAATAATATGAAGACAAAGATCTCCGTACCCTGTAATGCAGGATGCGGAGATCTCTTTTTTGTTATATATTATAACAGGACATGATACGGCGTTATCTCATCCCATATTTCTCCAATACATAATCCATGTCCTTGTCGCCTCTGCCGGAGAGGTTTATCAGTATCGAGCCTTTTTCCATGGTCTTTGCGAGCTTCATTGCATATGCAACGGCGTGGGAACTCTCTATCGCGGGGATTATACCTTCAAGTCTTGAAAGAGTGAAGAATGCGTCTATTGTTTCTTCGTCGCCTATGACATCGTACTTTACTCTGCCGCAATCACGTAAAAATGCGTGTTCCGGACCGGAGGAAGGATAGTCAAGTCCGCTGGCTACCGAGTATACGGGTGCCGGCTCACCGTTCTCATCCTTCAGCATTATGCTGTTGAAGCCGTGCATTATACCTTCCGTGCCGTATTTGAGACTTGCCGCATGATCTCCGAGAGCCGGTCCTCTTCCGAGAGGCTCGACACCGTATATATCAACTGGAGCATCAAGGAATCCGGAGAACATTCCCATCGCATTGGAGCCTCCTCCAACGCAGGCGACCACAGCATCCGGAAGTTTGCCTGTCATTGTCGTGAACTGTTCTCTTGCTTCGATTCCGACGATGCTCTGGAAGTCTCTTACCATCATAGGGAATGGATGCGGTCCGACGACAGAACCGATACAGTATATCGCATTCTTGTATTCCCGCATATATGCCAGGAATGCGGCATCTACAGCTTCCTTGAGCGTTTTTAGTCCATCGTTCACTTCAACCACTCTTGCACCGAGCACCTTCATTCTTGAAACGTTGGGTGCTTGCTTTTTTATGTCCACCGCGCCCATGTATATATCACATTCAAGCCCGAAATATGCCGCCGCGGTAGCAAGAGCTACGCCGTGTTGACCGGCACCTGTTTCCGCGATGATCTTTTTCTTTCCCATGAACTTTGCGAGCAGTGCTTCGCCCATGCAATGATTCAGCTTGTGCGCACCTGTGTGATTGAGATCTTCTCTCTTGGCATAAAGTCTTACATTGCCGCCGAGAAAATCAGAAAGTCTCTCAAGAGGAGATATCGGCGTAGGTCTTCCCTGAAATTCACGTCTTATTCTTGAAAGCTCCGCAATGAATCTTGCCGAACGTCCGATGGTATGATAGGCGTGCGTGATCTCATTCATGGCAGCCTGAAGCTCCTCGGGAATGAATGAGCCGCCGTACTTTCCGAAAAATCCGTTTTTGTCCGGATAGTTTTTTAGGTATGTTTCAAAATCGACTTCTGTATTGTTTGAGTTGTTTATATTATTGATAAGTTTCATGATAAGCTCCTTATCCGCATTTTGCGGTATAAATTAGAATTGTTTTTTAACTGAAGTTATCATGCAGTCGCCATCGTCCCGCAAGAACAAACATATCGTTCTCTCCTTCCTTGCCGGGCAAAAGAAAAAATCCCCGACAGAAATATGATCTGTCAAGGACGAAAAAACTCCGCGGTACCACCTTGATTCACACTTGCCGCATATCACGGAAAATGTGCACTTTGCGGGATACAATCATATCCCCGGCATATGACGTCAGCCTTCAACGTCGCAGAATACTCGGGGAAGATACCCCTTTGACTGCGCCCTCGGCGGTCCATTTGACGATCTGTTTCTTACCCGGCTCTCAGCACCGCGGGCTCTCTGTGAAGTCATGATTGCCTTTATCTCCGCTTCAACGGTTTGTGATGTATTCGATTGATGTCATGTATTATATCACGGCGGATCGGATTTGTCAAGAGGGGGACCGCCGCGTTTTTGCACAGAAAAAGAACAAAACGGAAGAAGCACGGACACTTCCGGAAGGAATCTTCATTATTTAATATAGTGATATATGTGATACGGAATAACTGCATACGGAAGGGGGAGGGGGTAAATAACAGATATGAGGATATCGTGCGTGCGGGCATAGGTTTCCTTATCTGCCCGAAACTTCCGGGAAATGTAACAAATGTAACTTAAGTTACAGTTAAGTTACAAACTGAGAAAACCTCTTGATTTTTTTTAAAAGGTGTAGTATAGTATAGTCAAGCAAAGTAAGATTTGCTAAATCATATTTTTTAGGAGGAACACACGATGAAGAAGTTTCTTTCTCTCGTAGTAGCAGCTCTTCTCTCCGTAGGTGCAGTAGCAACAACAGCATCCGCAGCAAAGTTTACTGATGTTGATGTAAAGAACGAAGCACTTAACGATGCAGTTGAGCTTCTCACAGCTCTCAATGTAACAAAGGGTACAACAGAGACCACATTTGGTACAGAAGAGAACGTAACAAGACAGCAGATGGCTGCTTTCATCTACAGAATGATGAAGGCCGGCAAGTCCGTTGAAGGTGGCGTTAACACAACATCCTTCACAGACCTCGATGACAGCACATTCTACTTCATGGTATCTTGGGCTAACAGCCAGGGCATCATCAAGGGTAGAAGCGCTACAACATTCGATCCTAAGGGCGGCATCACACTTCAGGATGCTTACACAATGATCGTTAGAGCTCTCGGTTATGACGACGGCACACTCGCTTACCCGATCAGCTACATCTCTCTCGCTGAAGACCTCGGTCTCGACGAAGATCTTCCCTCTACACTCAACTATACAGATACTCTTACAAGAGGCAATGTAGCAATCATCCTTGCTAACATGTTCTATGCAGAGACAGCTGAAGTTGAAATCAAGTACGAAGCTTCTTGGAAGGAAGTTATACTTTCTGACGGTACAGCTGCAGTAGTTTCCAACGGTCAGGTTCCGAAGGAATACCACAAGACAGTTGCTGAAGCTATCTTCGAAGTAGAGAAGATCAGCCAGAGAGTAGTTGCTACTCCCAACTACAGCTTCGAGAACTTCGAAAAGCCTGAAGAAGACATCGAAATGATCACACTCTCTAAGGACTACGTAATCGATTACGAAGACTATGAGACAGACATTCCTTCTCTCGGTCAGATCGAATTCGCAGAACTCGGTCTCGAAGGTAAGGCAGATGACTACTTCCTCAACGACATCGTTATGTTCGTTAAGGTTACTGAAGATGACGAATACGAAATCTTCGGTGCAACAGCTTCCGGTACAAAGACAACTGTATCTTTCGCAGACGTTGAATTCGGTACTGTAAACGGCACAACAGCTGAAAAGTACTACGACGGTTCTGAAAAGGAATACAAGAGGATTAACGGTAAGCTCACACTCGGTGACACTGTAACATACCTCTACGACGCTCCCTACTCCTTCGCTAAGGATCAGGACCTCAACAAGTACAACGCTCAGTTCATCACTCTTGACGCTTATGACGGAGATATGGAATCTGAAGACGAAGCAGATCACGTTAAGTTCAACTATATACTTGAAGATGTCGAAGCTAATGAATCCATCATCGGTACATACGTTGATGGCGTGCTCGCTGAAGAAGAAGAAGCTGAAGGCGCATGGATATATGACGGTTACCTCTCTCAGGTATACTTCGGTGGTGCCGGCGAAATCGACGTTTACGACTGTGACGGCAACGGCAAGCCCGACTACCTCTTCGTTAAGAACTTTGTAGTTGGTACAATCGACGACACAGAAGAAGAAGATGTTCAGTATCTTGATGCTGAAGATCTCGCAACAGTTGCAGATGACCTCGTTATCTACACAGACTACTCCATCGTTGAAGGCGAAGCTGAAGATGATGATGTAGTTCTCGCATATGTTAACCCCACAGCTAACTATGTAAAGATCGCTGAAGTTCTTACAGGTAAGGATGCTACAGTTGCTACATCCGCTTCCAAGTACTTCGCACTCTCTACAGGCGAAAAGATCTACTACAAGGACGCTCAGGCAGTTGTTCTCAACGGTGCTGAAAACCTCAAGGCAGTAGATCCCGACGCAGATATCGACTTCGACGCTGAAGCAACATACTACTTCACATCTGAAGGCAAGCTCGTTTACGTAACAGGTCTTGCAACAGCAATCTCTCTCGATGCTAACTACGTTGTAGTTCTTGAAGACGCAGCATTCCAGACAACCGCTATGGTTGACGGCAAGCTTGAAAAGGCTTACTACATCGACATCTACAACGATGGCGAAATCAAGTCTGTAAAGGCTAAGCAGATCACAGAGTACAGAACAAACGCTGATGAAGAAGCAGCTGCAGCAGGCGAACACGTTAAGACTCCTCTTACAGGTGCTGAAGGCGAATACGACTACACAGCATACCTCAACAAGCTCGCCACAGGTAAGTCCGACAAGAAGGGTGCATACTACTTCGAACTCGTTGACTTCACAATCAACAAGGACGCTTCCGTTCTCCTTGATAAGGAAGACGAAACTCTCGAATACAGAGCTACAGGCGTTAATACAACATTCGAACTCAAGAGCGGCAACGTTTACGAACTCGCTGATGCTACAGCAGCTAATGCTAAGATCAAGGGCGTTTACGTAAAGGATTACACTCAGATCATCATCAGATCCAGAGATGAAGACAACGAATGGATCGTTACAGCTTACGGCGCTGACAACCTCCCTAACATCAAGGAAGGCACAATCTTCGAAGACGTTTCCTACGTTCTCGTTAACAACAAGTCCACAATGTACGAAAACCTCGCTGTATTCTATGGCGTAATCGACGATGAACTCGAAGGCGCTACAGGCGAAATGGCTGAAGTTAGAGTTGTAAGAAGCTACTCCAAGTCTTCTACAGAGGACGGCACAGTTTACACATATGATGTATTCAATCCCCTTGATGGTAAGGTTGAAGCAGGTGTAGAAGGCGCTGAAACTGATGCAGCAGGCTTCACAAAGGGTGCTATCGTTGGTCTCACAACTGAAGGTCTCATCAACGACAGCGTAGCAGCAGCTGGTAACGCATTCACAGCCGGCGAAATCTACAATGTTGACGGTCTCTATGACTTCGAAGACTACGGCACAGAAAGAAAGCTCGGTTACGTTAAGGTTGACGAATACGACGAAACAACTAAGTACCTCATGACAGACGCTGCAGCATATGCTGATGCTCTTCTCCAGGTAACAGACGCTACAGTAGTTACATTCGCTGACAAGTCTGAAGAAACAATCAAGGTTGTTGACGCTGATGTTCTCGGCTCCACAGCTAAGACATACAGACAGAACGAAGACAAGACTGAAGCTCTCAGAGTATTCCTCTGCATCGAAGAGAACGAAGATGCTGATGACGATGAACTCGTTTACGACATCCTCTTCGCTATGATCGTTCGCGACTAATCCTTGTAACTAAGGCTTAAGTTAAACGAATAAAATTGTCCCTCGGACTCAAAAAGTCCGGGGGGCTTTTTTGTTGTAATGTTAGCTTGTAATTCATTACTATTTATACTTTTTTACATAAAAACAGCATAAAAATACATTGACATTGTAAGAATATGGTGATATAATTATAATGATATTAGTATAATCTGAAAGGAAATGATAAAATGATAGGTCTCAGAAAAATTATATCCGGTATTCTTTCAACGACGGTAGCAATATCTGCTATGTCTTTCTGTGCTTTTGCTGCCGAAACTCCCGATCTTCCCGTTTGGGATGGTACTGTTGCAGCAGCTTTTGCAGGCGGTTCGGGTACTGAAGCGGATCCTTATCTTATATCCGATGGTGCACAGCTTGCTCTGCTTATGAAGAATATCAACGATACAACAAGCGAAGCTGCTCAGGCAACTGCCGGTAAATACTACGAGCTTACAAACGATATAGTGCTCAATGATCTTGCAAACTTCGATTCCTGGAGCACTGCCGCACCTGCGAATGAGTGGGTACCCGGCGGATCTGTGGATAACTACATCCCCAAGGGCTTTGCAGGATTCCTTGACGGCAATCATTATGAGATATTCGGCCTTTATATTGATAATGACGATCAGTATAACGGACTTTTCGGATATGTCTATAACGGTCAGGTGAAGGATCTCGGAATAGGTTATGCTTACGTTGAAGGAGGATCATGCACTGCGGCACTTGCAGGTTATGTCAGAGCTTCTTATGATAACATCGCAGCGATCTCCGGTTGTACCGTAAGAGATTCCGTAGTTGTAGGAAGAAACAATGTCGGTGCTATCGGCGGCTACGTTGAAGCTGTCGGCGGTTATGTTGACTCTTCCGACAAGTATATAGAGTCAGCTGACAATAAGGTTACTTTTAATTGTTGTGCAAATGTCAACACAAAGGTAAGCGGCAATAATTATGTCGGAGGTCTTATAGGCCTTGCCGCAGCTTACGGTGTAAATTATAGTGATGATGAATTCGCGATTGCTTTCACCGATTGTGCAAACAGCGGCTCGATAAGCGGCAAGAAGGGTGTAGGCGGCATCGTTGGCTCTTCCAAGGATCTTGTTTCAAGCCCTCAGGCAGGCTACGGCGGAAAGATCGCAATGTCCTTCAGAAATTGCTTCAATAACGGTGTTATTGCTGCTACAACACCTCATGTTGGCGGTATTGCAGGTACTGTCGGTCCTCAGGACAGAGCAGACAGCAACGTTGTTACAAAGATCATGAACTGCTATATCATTGATGGAACAGCAGATGCTCTCTACGGTTACACGGAAGCTGCTACCGAAGCCAACGGAAGCGATATATTCACAGCAGATGAGGCAAAGAATTACGCAAGCTTTGTCGGCTTTGAATTTGATCTTAACTGGATCATCGCAGACGGCACAGCTCCCTCGCTCAGAGTATTCGGTGATGCTATCGCGGACGGAAAAGTAACAGCACAGGATGTGATAGATCTTCTTCCCATTAAGGCAGGTGCAGGAGGACATAAACTTTATGACTTTGTGAATGCCGATATTGATAACAGCGGAGCGTTCGATCTCAAGGATATCAATCTTCTTATGGAATACCTTAAGAATAAGGGTGCTAAGGCGGAATAACACTCTCGTTTTGGCGGATCGGTACATCTTGAGATGGACGGACACAATATATACAGACATTACGGTGGCTTTACGGCTGCCGTATTTTTTATGCCGTAGGAACAATGTCATATTTTTTAAAATGCCTATTCTCTGTTTTTGAAACAAACAATTGCAACCCGAAAGCTCTGAAACCGCATTTAAAGCCGAAATAAGCCGTTTTGAGCAATTTTCGGTGAGTAGGCAATACTCTTTCTCACATCAAAACGAGTTTCTCGAGGCGAATCGAGAGGAATTCTGAGGACTATATTGGTTTTAGCCAATTTCATCATAAAACATAAAAAATACAAAAAACGAGGCTCTCGAAAAATGCGAGAACCCCGTGCAGTTTATTGTATTTTGGGTAACAATCAATACTTTACACGCGGACTGTGACCATCCATGACACCTTTTTCTTTGTCGACGGTAATACAGTATCCGTTCCAATCACGAAGACCATACTCCCAAAGAAGCTGCGCCAGAGCAAGAAGATGTGATGCAAGTTCACCCCTTACTCCATTCATTATGGCGATGTCAAGCTCGTCCATCAGCCAATAATCCTTGCCGTCTTTTATATCGTATTCATCGTTGAATAAAGGAAGTCCCGGATCTGCACCATGCTCTAACAGGTATTTTGAAAGAAAATAATCGAAGTCGCATACGGCGTATATTAATGGAGTATCGCTGTTAATAGAGGTCGGTCGGTAAAGATTCGGGTCTGCGCCGTGTTTAAAAAGAAAGTCAAGCTGTTGTTTGATACCGCTCTTACGTTTATGAAGCGGTGTCTTCTGATATTTGTAAACGTATGACTGCAAAAACTCATCATCATTTTCATGTGTATCGACCAGCTCCTTTTCCTCTCCTTCGGGACAATCACCGAATCTTATGTATCCCAAAATAAATTCAGCAAATAGGCTTGATCCGTCTTTATCGGTGATATTTATCTCACCGCCGGAAAGGATGTAGTCTTTCAATGCGGGAAAGTCGTAGGTGTATGCTTTTTCGAAAATGGTAGTATCCGTCATATTTGATCCTCCTCCTTTTTTGTACTCAGCTCTATTGCGAAATCGTCGTCATATCCCAAAAAAGAAAGTGTAAAACCGTTTGCCAGATGCAAATGCACGCTTTCAGCCACTTCCACAGGATCACCGAGCTTATTCTCATCAAAGCCTCTTGCCGAATATGATATATCGCTCGTTGAATCAACCGTTACATTTTTTATTTTGGAATTCCTGTATTCTCCTGTGAAGCTGTCATATACCGTGTCGATACGGCAGAATTCTTCATTTTTATCGCTTATAAAATTAATGTAAGGATCAAATATCTTATATTGCGGAATATCGAACAATTGCCAGCGGAAAAGTCCCTCACCGTAAATATCAAGCTCAAGAATACCGGCATCAAGCTGTATGATTATCTCGGAGCCGAGATAGTAATTGACGTAGTTTTTTCTGACCTGCAGCGGCTCTGCATAATTTGAAGCACCGACATATATTTCTTTTATGCTTTTTTCTTTACATATCCCGGAGAGTATATTGCAAAGCTCGGTTGACGAATAGCTCCATTGAGGGTTTCTGTTTGCAAATCCGAATCTGTAAAGCGGTCTCTTTCCGAGCGTTTTCCAATCAACTCTTGCGTATTCATCGGAAAGTTGTTCCCGAAGTGTCATAATATCTCCGTGTGTAAGTGTTTGCACATATTCAAAGTCTTCGGCGTTCTGACTGCTTTTATAGCGGAATTCCCATGTGTCATTTTCAATATCAACTCGGAATGAATAGGGGAAGATCACAAAATCTCCCAATATCCACGGAATAAAAAAGAACAGCTCGCGGCTTTCCGTCATCCTTCCGCACAGATAATCATCAATATATTCCAGCATCTCCTTAATGCAGGTGTCGGATGTTGCGCTGCGGAAAGGATATGTTTTACCGTTTTGATAAAGAAAGAATTCGATGCCGCATTGAGCAAGCTCCGAGCCTTCATAGCGCGTGTAGAATTCATACGGTCTGAGCTTTACCGATATTGCGTTTTGCATTTTTATCACCTCATTGGGAATTTTCCGGTATATCATCGAAGGAAGGTGCATTTTCTCTCAGATCCGGGATCTCGTCCGTATCGCTCTTGTATTTTTCTTTCCAACGTCTTACAAAGTCAAGAGCCTGCACTCTGTCCTCTGGTGTATCATGCCACCAGCTTTCTTGGTATTCCCAATGATCCATCATTTTCAGCACCGACGGTTTGTAAACTCTCCCGAATCTCACATTCTCCAAAAGTGCGGCAGACACCCAACCCACATAATAATGTTTTCCTCTGCAAAGTCCGAGTACGGGGATCTTATCAGCGTTTTCATCCCAAAGTGTTCCCCGGAGATACACCCTTGTACCGCCGGAAAAGGCAGACGTGCCGTAACGCAGAATACCGTTTTTATCTATATGCTGTTTTTTTATGTTGGCGATGGCACAGTATTTCCATTCTGTGTGGGGGTGGTCGAGTATCATTTTGTCTCTCCTTTCGGGGCGTGAACTGTATTATACAGTTTTTTGCTATGGTTTGGAATTATCCGTATTGTTAAGAGGATTATATTACTGTTCCGCTTCTCGATCCTCTCTTTCCATTTCTTCAAGTATCGCTACTGTCTCCTCTGCCGGAGTAAGTCTTGACACCATGTTCATTACCTCTATTTCATTTGTCTGCAGAATCCCATTCACTGTCTTGGATTTCAGCCATTCTTCCAGAGTTTCCAACTTCTCTACTGTATTTATCATAATTATCATAAGTATCATATTGTCTTTCTCTATCGGAATCTTTTTTTCCAATTCAATTGTCAAGTCTAGCAAGCGATTCCATTCCGGGCTACCTTTCAATATTTTTGTTGATCCTTTTTGCTTCTTTTTCAAATCTTCCTGCGCCTTTGACCAACTGTGAAGATCTTCCATTGGAACAGACACTAAACCTCCGCTTGCCGATGACATCGTCAGACGTATTTTTGCTTTCTTTTCGCTCATGATGTTCTCCTCTCGCTTTTGTTCTTTTCTTTGATAGAAATTTGGGATTCTGCTTTTAAGTTCAATTCCTCGATTATTTTTACCATTTCCTATACCTGGGTAATGTGTGTTACTTGATTCATTATCTGTATATCGTCCATCTGAAGAACTCTATCGTTTTTGACTCCGACCACTTCTCCGGTGCTTCGAGTTTTTCCTTCGTATTTATCACTAACGATATTAGAACCTGAGCTCTCTTCGATATTTGCGTCATTCACTATAAGATTGTCTTCGAGTTCGCCGTAGCCGTATGCGTATGCCATAATTATTATCTCCTTTACACGCACCTTTGACCTTACAAGTATATGATAACATATCAAGTGTCCTATAAAAAGGACAATAACTAAAGCAGCCCCAACTTTTTTCAAAGTCGAGGCTGAAATTCTGGCGGAGTGGGTGGGATTCGAACCCACGTCCCTCAGGGGGCATCATGATTTCGAGTCATGTCCGTTATGACCACTTCGATACCACTCCATATTGCGCGGAAGACCGCTTACCGATATATTATACCAAACAAATCCCCTTTTGTCAAGCCTTTTTAATCAAAAAGTGCCGACCACAAAGTCAAACATTCGGCTCACATGTAAGTAACAGTACATATTGACGCATATTACCAACCTAATGCTCGGTAAAGTATATCGCCCGGACTTACGCAGAAAAATTATGTACGGTGCGATAAAAAGAGCTTGCATCTTGCATAAAAAGATCCCGACCGCAGTATGTACCGCGATCGGGAATAATCTTCAGTTGTATTTATACGATTACTTGGAAGCTCCTGCCTCAGCTGCTTCTGCCGCAAGCTCTGCTTCTTCCTTGGCAATGTTGATATCCTCGTAATTCTTGAGCTTAGCCTTTGTGAAGTTCTTCGCACCTCTGTAGTCGACTTCGAACTTGGAGAGATCCTTGCTTGCCATGTAGTTAGCCTTCTCGAAGAAGAGAGGAGCTACGGGGGCATCTGCCATGATCATCTTTTCTGCATCGATAAGGAGCTGTGCTCTTTCCTTGGACTTCTTTTCTGTGAGCTCGGAGATGGTCTTGATCTTCTTGTTGAGCTCTTCGTTTACATAACCTGTGAAGTGGGGATTATAGAATACATCGGGGTTTGTAACATCAACAAATGTGCCGGAGTATTCAACACCGAAGGGAACAACAAAGCCGAATGCATCGTCTGTGAGGGATACGATATCAGCACCGATAACGTCGAATTCGCCGCTCTTGATGATGTCGTCTATCTCGTTGGATGCAACACCCTTGATGGATGTCTTTACACCGAGTGCATCCCACTGCTTCTTTGCGTATTCTGCTATCTCTTTTTCGTAGCTTCTGTCAGCGTTGTAGATAAGAGTAACGGAACCCTTCTTTGCAACCTTTGCACCGTCGTACTTGAGTACATTGCCTGCCTTGGATCTGAACTCATCCTTTGAGCCGGAGTGCTTAACGCCTGTAGGAACAAGACCTGTAGCAGCTTCTGCACCGTTGCCGCGGATCTTTGCGATCTCGTTTCTGTCAAGTGCGCCGGAGAGTGCCTTTCTTGTCTCTGCGGAGGAGAGGATCTCGTTTTCTGTGTTGAAGTAGTATGTGTAAGTTGTAAGATCGCTGTGTGTTTTGATGTTGTCCTTGTTCTTGGAATATGTGTCCTTGGAGAACTCGCCTACATAGAAGTACTTTTCTGCGATATTGTCGCTGTTGTACATATCAATGGCTGTCTGTTCATCAACAAAGTGAATGTTGATCCTGTAAGGCTTTACATGCTTGTCGATAGGCTGATCTGCACGGAGTGCGTTGTAGTGGTTAGAACGCTCTACCATGATTCTGTCATCGGACATGGACTTGATAACGAAAGGACCGTTTGTAACAAGATAGTTGAGCTGGTTGGACCAGTCTTCCTTATCTGCCTTGTCTTCTCTGAGCGGAACGAGCATGGGGCTTGCGAGACATCTGATAAAGTATTCAACGTCAGCTTCCTTGCTCTCAAAGAAGATTTCGAGAGTGGATTCGTTGATAGCTCTTACTCCGATATCCGCTGTGACTTCACCGGACTTTACCTTCTTTGCATTCTTGATGGGGTAAAGAAGTGCAGCTGCAGGATTGTCATTGGAAGGAGCAAGTATCTTTCTCCATGCGTAAACATAGTCATCCGCACGAACGGAGATACCGTCTGACCATTTCTTGCTTGCCAGCTTTATTGTAAGCTTAAGCTCGTCCTCACGTTCGTCTATCTCGTAATCCCATTCGGACGCGCCGAGCTTTTCGACCTTGCCCTTTTCATTGATGGTTACAAGACCTTCGTAAAGGAGAGATGTGATCTGATATTTGTCGGAATTTGTCGCAAATACGGTGGGATCGAAATCATCCGGCTTCTGACCGAAGTACATATCGATTATGGCACCCTTATCGACCTCTTCCTCTTCTTCTTCTTCGTCGTCATCGCCGCCGCAGGACGCAAGCATGGATGTGAGCATAAGTGCTGAAAGAAGTAATGCTAAAAATCTCTTGAGTTTCATTCTGTTTTCCTCCTGAATCCTTTGAAAAAACACTGCAAGCAGAGGTCTGCCCACAATAAACTATTGTTAATTATACCACCAATTTGTTATAAAATCAATCGCTTTTTGCGAGATTTAAAACTTTTGTTGTTTGCACAAAAAACAATCTTCCAAATTGTGGAATATGCACAACAACCTTTGACGTATATTAATAATGAGGTCAAAAAAGTGCCCTCAGCTATGTGAATTTACGTTCATCTGCGGTAATTGATGCCTTCACAGGACAGCTATATGCCCGTGAAGGCATCCTTATCGGTGTTTATGCAAAAAGTACGGCCGCCCGCAAATGATGACGAACAGCCGCAACTTTTATTGGAAGGAAAGTTATCTTATTTTTCACCGCCATTACAGCCGCAGCTGCAATTATCGGTGGATTTTTTGCTCATACATTCTTTCGCGTAAGGACAACCGATACAGGTAACGCCTTTTTTCTTTTTCCTGTATATGTAAAGTCCCGCCGCACCGAGTATGAGTACTATTGATGCAATAAGGATGATATTCTGTACCATAGTGTATCCTCCTTTGAAGCACCGTGCGCTGTGCCGATGCTGCTTACTTGTTATTCTTGCCGAGTGCATATTCCGCTTTGAGCTTCTTTTCGGAGTTAATGATAAGCGCAACGATTATTGCAATCATGGCAAGCACTGCAATACCGCCGCCGATAGCCGCACCGATATTGAGTGTGCCGCCTGTTACAACTGTACCTATTGTATAAACAAGGTAACCGATGGAGTAACCGACACCGAGCTGGAACATGATGCCGCCGAACAGCCACTTGCCGCTCTTCATTTCCGCATTCATAGCACCGATAGCCGCAAAGCAAGGGGGAGTAAAGAGGTTGAACATGAGATATGCGAGAGCCGCAACGGATGTGATACCGAATGTTTCGGCAACGCCTACGCCAGCACCCTCTACCATTTCAAGTGCTTCGGTATCAATGAGGTTGGAGATACCGTAGCATACAGCGAGAGTACCTACAACATTTTCCTTGGCGATAAAGCCTGTAACAGCCGCAGCTGCCATCTGCCATGCCGCAATACCGATGATAGGAACGAGAAGTACTGCAATGGGAGAAGCGATGGTTGCGAGGATGGATGTACTTTCCATGCCTTCTTCCACAAGGTTGAGCTTCCAGTCGAAGGACTGCATGATAAATACTATAGCATTACAGAGAAGGATTATCGTACCTGCCTTGACTATGTAAGACCAGCCTCTCTGGCACATTGAGCCGAATGCTCTTGCAAGGCTGGGGAGCTTATATTCGGGGAGCTCCATGATGAAATATGATTTCTTTTTCTTAACACCTGTTATCTTATTTATGATAAGAGCACCTATAAGAATAATGATTATGCCGACAAAGTACATTAGTGTACCTACCCATCCCTTTCCGGGGAAGAATGCACCGGCGAAAAGACCTATTATAGGCAGCTTTGCACCGCATGGCATGAACGGAGCGAGC
>SVQR01000019.1 GCA_015065225.1 Oscillospiraceae bacterium
GGTATTGCTCTTGCCAGTCTCGATGAACTTGTATGTTATGGTAAAGAAGTAAAGATATTCAGACTTTTTGACGGTAAGATTGAAGATACAGACAAGAAAGACAACAATAAAAGCAGTAATACAGTTAAACCCAAAAGAAAACCATTAAAGAAAGACAAACCCAAAGGAGGAAGAATGACATGAACAACCAACCTACAGTAAGAAAGTACCTCAGCATTGATGATATTCAGAAGGAATACCTACCCATAAGCAAGAAAAGATTAAGAATACTCGTTAAGAAGCACCTTGATACCAAGACAATAGGCAACAGGCTTTTTGTCGAACGTGAGCAACTTGAAACTTTACTCAACAGTAACATAGGTACAATAACTCTCACAGATACAGAAGCGTAAGTCTCCAAAGTATAAATATATATTATAACAATGAACCCGGTAATAGCGACAATGCTATTATCGGGAATAATATTTTTTGGAGGTTTCAAAATGAAACAAAAGAAAATTAAAGTGTTAATGGTAGAACCGGGCAAGCATCCGACCGTTACCGAGTTGGATAACAATCTTGATAGTCTGCAAAAGGCTGTAAGTATCAACTGTGACTATCAAGGTTTGATTGAACTCATCCCTGTAGAGCCCGGCGTGGTATTTTTATGTAATGAAGAAGGCAAACTCAACGGAATGGAAGGCAATCGAAAGTTTGGATACGATATTCTTTGTGGGGTATTCTACGTCTGCTCAGAGGATGATGAAGGCAACCTTGCATCGCTGTCAGAGGAGAATATGGCAAAGTACAAGTCAAGGTTTTGGCATCCGGAATTCTATACGGATGAGGATGTACAAAGGTCGTTATATTACAAAGTAAAGGAGTGGAACGAATGATACACAAGTTAGGACACCTGCGAGACCTTGACAATATTGTCGTTGAAGATGAAGCGATACTAAAAGACCTGACGGAATTTCTCTCGGTGCTTGATAACGAATACGGAGAGGATAGAGACGTAGATAATAGCGACGGCGGTTACATTCTCTTTTGTGATTTGGGAACAAGCCTTGATGAACTTGCAGAGGTATTTAACTTTAAAGCCGTATTTGATTGGTCAGGCAATATAAAGTCAAAGATACCGTACTGTTCAACAATGTACTTCTTGAATAACGAATTTGCCGTTGTTCTTGTAATGGCGATACAAGATACACCCGAATACATCAAAAACGAAATTGAATACAGATAAAGGAGTAACAAAAATGCTTACAGAAAGAGATAATATTAAATTCGAATCCATATTTAATGAAGAAAGGACTCACCGCTTCTGGTGGAAGCGAGTATGGAACAAAGATAAGCCGTTAGCTTCCGTAATAATGATAAACCCATGTATGGCAGATAATATCCTTATGGACACTACAACTTATCTTGTTGTAAATAACGTCGCAAACCTCGAAGATTACGGCGGTGTGATAATCGTAAACCTGTTCTCCAAACTGACCTCAAAGCTCAACTTCAAGTGGAATGGTGTTGAAGATTACAACCTTCCGGAAAACGATAACTATATCATGAAAGCCGCAGAAGAAAGTGATATAGTAGTACTTGCATGGGGCAAGGGAGCAGCCAACAATCATTCAATTGAAGAACGTGCTGTAGATGTAATAAATCTTTTGGATGCCTACAAATCAAAGATGAGGGTTATCTATGACGGTGAGAAAGTCGGAGTCCATCCGTTAACGCCAAGTGTAAGGAATGGATGGCAGTTACTGAAGCTTTCTGAAGTTCCGGCTGTAGAAGAAAAGGCAAAAGAAGCAAAAGCTGAAGAAGCAGGTACAGAAGAAGTTTCGGAAGCGGAGTCAAATAATGAATCTGCAAATGAACATATTGAGGTAGTGACAGAGGAGCCGCCGGAAGAAGCAAACGAGGAATCAACAGAAGAAATCACAGAAGAACCTGCAAATGATTAAATCAAACGTCTCTGCTTCGGCAGGAACGTACAAAAAACTAAAGGAGGCGAGAAAAGCCTATGATCCGAACAAACAACAAGAGGGTAGCGTTGTATGCAAGATTCAGCTCGGATAATCAGCGTACAGAGTCAATAGATGCACAAATAAGAGCTATGACTACATACTGCGAGCAAAACGGATATACTATCGTTAAAACATATGTGGACGAGGCGAAATCGGCAACGACAGATCGCAGACCATCGTTTCAACAGCTTATTAAAGATAGTAATAATCATGAATTCGATATTCTTTTGGTGCATAAACTGGACAGGTTTGCACGCAATAGATATGACTCGGCGGTATATAAACGTGAATTGAAGAAGAATGGCGTTACGGTCTGCAGTGTCCTGGAGCGTTTTAGTGATGGACCGGAAGGCATACTGATGGAATCATTGCTTGATGGTATGAGCGAATACTATAGCCAGAATCTCAGCAGAGAAGTTTTCAAAGGTATGACCGAAACAGCCTTACAATGCAAGCACACAGGCGGTATTCCGGCGTTAGGATATGATGTAGATCCGGTCACACGAAAGCTTGTAATAAACCCGTATGAAGCCGAAATAATAAGGCTGATATTTGATATGTTCGTTCAAGGCTTTACATATAATCAGATAATCGCAGAGCTTAACAGGCAAGGATTCAAGGGGAAGCATGGCAGAGAGCTTAAAAAGAATTGTCTGCATGAAATACTTAAGAATGAAAAGTATAAGGGCACATATGTCTACAACCGCACAGCCTCCAAAAATGCAGACGGCAGAAGGAACAGCCACCTCAAGAAACCAAGAGAGGAGCAAATCGTCATTCCGGGCGGTTGCCCTGCCATCGTCAGCGAGGAAACCTTCGACAAGGCACAGAAGAAGCTCCAAGCCAACAAGAGGCTCGGCGGTTCCAACAAGGCAAAAGAGCTGTACCTTTTGTCGGGTAAGGTTTTCTGCCGTGAGTGCGGCTATGCAATGCACGGCAATCACCATGGTTACAATGAAAGCGGAGTCAAGCTCACGACCTACAGATGCCCAAGCAGAAGAAAGGACTGCAACAACAAGGAAATCAACAGAGGGTATCTTGAAGAATATGTCATTTGGTTACTTGAAAGAGAAATATTCAATTCCAAAGCTCTGAGAAGGCTCGTTAAGGCGATAGAAGCCAGAAGCGGAGCTATCGTCACAAATATTGAAGATGACCGTGAAAGGATTGACAGAGCTGTTGCAGAAATAGAGGTACAGCTTAAAAATGTAGCGGATGCAGTTGCAAGCGGTCTTCTTTCCGAGGCTTTGATAACACGCCTTAATGAGCTTGAAAATGAGAAGAACAGACTTATTACGGAAAAGGCGCATCTGAACGGTGAAATGTCGGGTCATATGGTGGATATTGATACAAAGTATATTCTGGGAGAATATGCAAAATTGAAAAAGACACCATCACACCCGGCATACAGAGAGTACATACAGAACTTCATAGACAGTATATCAATAGGCAGGTATACTGTCTATATTACGCTAAAAACAGGATTAGACGTATTTCCGGAACTGAATAAAACCTATGAAGCAAGGAGGCAGGTAATATATGAAAAATTTTACGGTAACGATAGAGCAAGCAGTTGTAAGCAAAGTGCAGATAGGTGCGGATAACTCGGATGAAGCCATGAGAGTAGTGTCGGACCTATACAACAGCGGTCAGATTGATATCCCCGGTGAGACTGTTGATGTAAAATTCGGCATTACCGAAGATGTAAAGCGTAAACATATACTTTTTACCGGAGAGGCATATGTCAAAAATGATAATATCGCATTCAATAACGAGACCTTCGTGAATAACCTCATTCTCATTGATTCCACTTTGCCGCCTATACTTGCGCACATGATAAAGAACCATATTGACGGAAAGCATATTTTGATAAGCTGTCTTACGAAAATGTGCGCAGAGGAAAATCTGTGCAACATTAAGTCAAAGTATTTTGTTCTTTCCTATTATATAAAGAAGATAACAGACTTTCTTTACGCCGCATTACATGGATTGAAATTCGACGAAACTTGGAACGGTGAATGTAAGACGAAGGGATTCTACATATTTGATAACGGAGTTTCGTTTTCCATGTATGACCTTAAAAATATGCTTGATTACATATATGAAAATGCATATATCGAGATTGTTGACAAGGTCGCTATGGGGGAAAGGACAAAATATACGTGGCAGATTTGCCTGTGAAAGAGATAAACCGTATGTTCGAACTTGGACATACGGCTTCTTTTTTTATTATCTTATATTAAAATTTGCGGAATTTGCGGAATTACGGAAAATTTTGAATGTGGGAGTGCTGTTGGTGTTTCTTTTGCTTTCATTAATATATGTTTATTTGTTTTATGGTTGAGGTTCCTGTGCTGATTGATTTTTTCTTTTTACATCGACACATAATCACGTTCATACATTGAAAAATATACTCTGCAGGCACAGTTCGAAATGTTAAAAGTCGCCAAAGATAACATTTATTTGTGAATAGTGAACAAAAATGGTGTTCCTTGGTATCACGGGTGCACACGCCTTTTGGGGAGTCGATCGTCGCCAAAGTCAAGTTGTTTTTTTGTTGATCTAAAAAGTCAAATTGTGCATTTGTACAAAATATACAAAAACCCATTGACTAATTTGTGCATATATGATACAATAATGGTGTCGAAAGGCAATGGAGAATGTTGAAACAAATATTACTCCATATAATACAATCCAAACGGTTTGCGACGAAACTCGCAAGGTCACGACGGCAGTATGCACAAAACGAAAGGAGACAAGAGCATGGGCGTAGAGAGTAACAAGAAATGTATTGCTTTTCACGGATACTTTGACTGGACACTTTGTAACCCCGATATTCATTTTAAGTGAATTGGCGGAGAAGTGTAGGTTGCTTAACCTGAATTCATTCTCGGCAGACGAGGGCTGCTATTCATTCACGGTACGAAGTCTTGTTTTCGGAGACTGATGTTACCATTCCCGAGTGCGGGACTTGTACTTTGAAAATTAATATAAGAAAGGAGGGGATTTCGATGAAATTCCCTATAAGAAAAAATTTACCCTTTGAGAAGAAAGAAAGGGTTTTACCCGGCACTTACATCTCAGAAATTGTAAAGGCAGAAACCCCTGAAGGTTATGCAGAAGATGCAGCTGTTCAACTCACCTATGAGCTTCGCGATGAAGAAGATGGTGAAGTTATAGCTACTACAACAGAGATTATGCCATTTACTTCGCAAAGATGGTTTGACTTTGAAGACAAACTTATTGAAGCAGGTCTTGAAATCGACGATACAGATGAATTAGTCGGTGTCGTGGAACGTCAAGTTTACAAGAGGGTTGCGGCAAGTAACGGTCGCTGTTATACCAATATTGTAGATCGCGAAGTTATAGGAGTTGCAGAACAGTGACTTACTTTGACCGCTACGAAATGTTGAACGGTATAACATACGTCTACAAACACAATCCGAATTCCAAAAAGGAAGTGCAGTATGAGCTTTGTGAGGAAATTAAAGTTGTTCAGAGGAGAAGGCTGATGTACGAGAAGAACCATCCGATAATGGTGGATGTTTTTCTAAATACTGAGCCCGGTGCTAAACCTCTGACAGATATTCCTCGAAGTGTAATCGTAAAAAATCCCATAGATTTTTTTCGGACTATGGGTTGACAATAAGCAATGTGAATGAGTATAACGTTACACTCGGAGAAATATTGCAAGACACAGAAAAGGCTGTTCCCATAAAGGAAGAGCACAACAAACTCGGTTTCATCATTAAGGATAAGAAACCCTATTTTGCCGCAAGCTCAATTTACCCGACCAATAAGTCGCTATGTCTGAAAAATGGCATAGCGACAAAGTCAAGAGGTACATTTGAGTCATGGCGTGAGGCGTTGCTTCCTTATATAGAAGAAAATGCAAATCTCCAGCTTGCGTTAGCGATATCCGCTTCTGCTCCTGTGGTAAGGCTTCTGCAATATTACAACGTAATGCATGAAACGCCGATGTTTGCTTACATCGGTCACAGCAGTATCGGCAAAACGGTAGCGCTGTCTTTAGGAGCGTCGGTATTCGGCAAGGCTACAACAGGTGACGGCATAATAGATACTATGGTCGACACGGAAAATTACTTTTTTTCGCAGTTGTCTAAAAAGAACGGATTTCCCCATTTTATTGACGAAGCTACTCTGTATACACGTATGGATTTTACTAACCGCATTTATCAGGTTTCTATGCAGCATGAGCGTGGTCGTCTTAACGGAGACGGTACTCCCAAGACGACACGTAAATGGGTAAGCACTGTGATATTCACCGGGGAGCGTTCAATACTTGATATGACAAACGGTAATGCCGGTCTTTATGCACGTATGATCGAATTCAGTCACGTATGGACAAAAGACGGTGATTCCGCTGATGAAATATATAAAATAATTAATGATAATTACGGCACGGCTTGGATTCCTCTTATCCAAGGATTAAGAGAGTTGAAAAAGACCGAGCTGATTGAAGTTTACAATAATTTTTTGATTAAATTAAAATCCCACGTTACAACAAGAAGCGGTGTAGGCAACAGAATTCTCTCAAAGTTTGCGGTTCTGCTTGCTACTGCGGCTATACTTCAGGAAGTGTGGGATATGACATTTGACATTGATGCAATCACTAAGATGTTGATTGACAAGTACTATGAAATTGTTAAGGGTGATGTGATTCTTGAAGCTTACGAGAAATTACTCGCTCATTTTGTCGAAAACGGAAATCTCTTTCCGACATGCAGTAATGCTACGAATTCTCAGGTTTGTTGTGATAGAAAGCATGGTATACTTACTGAATATAAATATCAGAAGTGTGTTTGGATGCTCAAAGACAAGTTTGAGGAATTTATCGCAGGTCTTCCAAACGTTAATCTACCTATGATACGTAAGGAGTTTAAGGAAAGAGGTTACATCGGATATTTTGACGAAAGCTACCTCAGAAAGCAGAAAATAGGTTCTGCAGAGGTTAGTTGTTATTGTGTTTTTCTCGACTACGGTTCTTCAATTACTGCCGCAAAAAAGGTAAAGAAGAGTGTCAAGAAAAAAGTTAAAAAGAGCTCGGTTCTTGCAAAGAGTAAGATAGAGCATCTTCTTACAGAGGATGCTGAATGAGCATCCCTGATAATTATATATAAAAGAAAGAGGTAAAATTATTATGGCAATCAATATTACAAATATTTTAAATAACTCTAAGGCACACACAATAATTGAAGCAACTCATGGCGGTTCTTCCGTATACTCATTTGGTATTGTAAATTCCGAGGGTAACGGTAAAAGACTCTCACTCTCAAAGGCTATGGTAACAAAACTCGGTATTGAAAATGCCGAAACAGTATATGTTGCAGTTTCTGAAGTAGACAATTCTGTTATCATCAGTGAAAGTGCATCTCTCGATCACGGACATAAATGCAATGTAAAGAAATCCGGTGAAAAACGTATTCTTTACGCTGCAGGAGCTGTAAAAGACATCGTAGACACATTTAAGATTCCGTTTGATGGCAAAACCAGTCGTTCATATAATCATATGGAGTTTGACGTGTTGCCCGATAATAAGCCTGTTGTCTGTGTTTATATAAAGGATTCAGGTCAGAGTGCAAAGAAGAATGAAAATGATTAAGTACTCAATTGCAAAAAAGAACTTGAGATCCGTTAAGACCTACAAGGAAGCAACGGTGGAGAAGGAGAAGAACATAAAGCTTTCTCCAAAGATTCTGAAAGCAGTTGCGACGGCATTACTCAAGGTGAATGATTAAATAAAAATGCTCCCTGCAGGTTTTGCGCTTGCAGGGAGTTATTTGTGAGGAGGATAATATGAACGTAGCAATATATATGAGATACTCATGCGACAATCAGGACAGCAGTTCGATAGAGTATCAGAGAAATAATCTTAAAGAGTTCTGCAAAAGACAGGAGTACATTATCGTAAAGGAATATATCGATGAAGCTGTCTCCGGTCAGAAAGAGGAGCGTGATGCTTTTCAGGAAATGATGTCAGATGCAAGATTGAAAGAACGTATATTTGACAAAATAATTGTATTTACTTACAGTAGATTCTCAAGGCATCCGGGGCATGCATTTAAGTATTATCTTGAACTTGAGGATTTAGGTATAGAATTAATAAGTGCGAGCGAGCCTCTTTTGAACGGAACGGTAAAATATACATATCTCGGTTTTGTATTCGGTTCCGCATATACAGATGTAAAAAATGTTTCAATGTATGCCCACGCAGGTATGAAAGCCAAAGCAGATAAAGGCGGTTTTTGCGGTGGTACTGCTCCCTACGGATATGACATAGTTGATGAAAAATATGTAATAAATCCTACGGAAGCAGAAGCTGTGAGACTGATATTTAAAATGTATCTTGACGGTCGGTCATATAAGTCTATGGCAGACGAACTTAACAGAAACGGTTACAGGACGAAGAATAACGGTAATTTCAGAAAGACATCATTTTATGATATTCTGAAACAGGAAAAGTACATTGGTACTCTTGTGTGGGATAAGAGAGCCGCAAAAACAAGTACACTCAAGCGAAACAATTCCAAGCATAAACCGAGATCAGAACAGTCTTTGGTAGCCGGAGGTTGTCCTCAGATAATTCCTGAAGATATGTTTTGGGAGGTTCAAGAGGAACTCAAACGCGGAAGACAAGGTGGACGTCTTGGTACAGGATATCATCATTATATGCTCAGCGGTCTTAGAATTATGAAATGCCCTAACTGCGGAGCATACTATACAGGTCTTACAAAGACTAATCACGGCAAAATAAAAAAGTACTATGCTTGTCCCAATCACAAGTACAACGGATGTCCTTCAAAGGATATTCGTGCAGATTATCTTGAAAAGTTTGTATCTGCAGTGATAAGCATAAATACAATCAAGTCAAGTACTTATATTGCACTGAATAAGAGTATCAAAAAGATTTGCGGTAATGATATTACAATAAATAAGATTCGCGGTAAGGAAAAGGCGATCAACAACGTAATGAATGCAATACAGTTATCGCCAAGTTCTCTACTTGCCGAAAGACTTGATGTTCTTGAAAGAGAGAAGGCTGAGCTTGAAGCAAAATTAAGCAAGAATACTGTAACTATAGCCGGTGATAAAGCAGGTATCAAAGAAATGAGAAGGAGCTTTGCGAGAGTTTTGAGAGAATCGGGTGATACCGAAATAAGAGACTTAATTAAGATGATTGTGCAGGAGATTGTCATTGAGGAAGATAGGATAGATGTGGTTCTTTCTGCTTGAAATATTCCCCCGGAGCGGTTCGTTTTGAACAAGTCCAGTAAAAACGGACAATGACAAAAATCCCCTCCTATGGTATAATAAAGTATCATAGGAGGGATTATTATGCCAAGAGAATACAGACACATAAAACAATATGAAAAAGAAATGCTAGAAATGAAGGAGCGAGGTCTTACAGTAAGAGAAATAGGAGCAAAATTCGGATTGACATATGAACAAGCTCATGATTTCTTTAAGCAGTATAATCGTAAGCAGCGAAAATTATCATCGGGTGAGAGCTTTAAAAGCAGAGGAAGAGCATCAAAGAACGGAAATGAATTGCCTCCATCAATTCAGCAATTAAGTAAATTAACACAGTTACAATATATATTAGCAGCAAAAGAAAGATATATCAAAGGATTGGAAATGGAAAATGAATTGATGCGGGATTTTCTCTCGCACACAGAAGGGAAGTGAGAACAAGCGTAAAGTATTTGGTAATCTACCGGCACAAAGATAAGTATTCAATAAGTGAAATGTGCAGATTTTTCAAGGTATCAAGAAGCGGGTATTATGGCTTCGTTTCTCGAATGGATATTCCCGCATTTGATTTGCCGTTGGCTGAGAAGATAAAGGAGTGTCAGGAAGAATGCGGCAGAACTTACGGTTACCGCAGAGTGCATATTTGGCTTGAAAGACACGGAATACATCATAATCCAAAGACAATACTTCGTGTTATGCAAAAATATGGCTTGTTATCTGTAATCAGACGCAAAAAATATCGCAATTACGGTGATTATCTGCACAGATATCCAAATCTTTTAAACAGAGATTTTAAAGCTGAAAGACCGAATCAAAAATGGGTTACAGACATTTCGTACATTCATACCAAACAAGGTGTATTGTATCTTTCTGTCATCAGAGATTTGTATGACAACAGCATTGTTGCCTACAAAACCGGAACCGAGCAAAACATAAATCTTGTTTTGAGTACGATCAAAGCAGCTAAGAGGAAAGAGAAGGTCACCGCAGAGTTGCAGCTCCACAGTGACCAAGGCTTTCAATACACATCTCATCCGTATTTTAAGCTAACTAAATTATACAACATTACGCCGTCAATGTCAAGACGTGGAAACCCATACGACAATGCTTTAGCGGAAAATTTCTTTTCAATCCTCAAAACCGAGTGTATTTATCGAGTAAAACTTCAAACCTACGAGGAGGCTCGCCTCCTCATCGATGAGTACATTCATTTTTACAATCATCAACGTATCCAACTTAAAACAAAACTGACTCCGCTTGAATTACGAAGTCAGTATGTTGCTTAAATTTCTTTATTTCCTACCATAAGGGGGATTTTGTTCTGTCTGCACAATTTGGGGCAGTTCATTTGACTGCTTCGGGGGATTTTCTTTGTCATTATAAAATATACGATAGTCAGCTCTTACAGTGATTTTATAACTGTAAGAGTGTTTTTGTCTGTGGATTTACTGCCTATCATGACTGTTACACTAATTTTACCGACCCAATACATATACAATTGATGTGAAAATGGATAGTTACACCTCGCCCGCACCATTCTTTTTCACATCCGGAATAAAATTACAGTTTTCCCCGACATGGTAAGGTTTGGCTTGCTATGCCGGGGTTCGTTTTTTGTCCTCTTGAGGGAAGGTGTTGCGAAAAGGTTGGGAGGTGGGGTAAAATTATTGAGGATAAACAGGTAAAAACAGGGGTGAATTTTGTGTTTTTGGCTTTTTTGATGCTGTTTTGCCGGGTGGAGAGTTGTCTACTCCGGTTTCTTTATAACATAATTAAAATTAGACAATATAGCAGCATCCGAACAGCCGTATTATATACGGAATATGCAGGAGTATAGCAACAGAGAGTTGCTTGCTTTATAAATTTCGAAGTGGTATACTATACAATAGGATAATGTATAAGAGGTGAAAATACATGGAAACCAAGGATATAATTTTTATGCTCAGAACAAAAAGCAAACTGTCGCAGGATGAGCTTGCGGAAAAGCTGTTTGTTACAAGGCAAGCAGTATCACGTTGGGAAAAGGGGGAGACTATCCCGAATACCGAAACATTAAAGCTGTTGTCAAAACTGTTCAATATCTCAATAAATACTCTTCTCGGCTCGCCAAAGCAGCTTATATGCGAATGCTGCGGTATGCCGCTTGAGGATAATAATATCAGCAAGGAAACAGACGGCTCATTCAATGAGCAATACTGTAAATGGTGCTATGCCGACGGTAAGCGTATATACGCAAATCACGAATCGGGAACAGAAAGGAATATCGGAGACAACTGCAATCTTCGTGAGGTTATGTGGGATTTTGAATTGGCGGATAAAATTTCAAATGTAAGCCTTAAAAACCACAAGCCTGAAAGAAGAAACATTGCTTTCGTCTGCGATGCCCCCTATGAGGGCGAGTACAGCACTTATTCGTCCCTTGTAAAAGACGGCGATATTTACCGTATGTACTACAGAGGAGCAGGTCACGACAACGGCCCTTCGGATATTGCAGGTAAAACGCATGGGTATATCTGTGTCGCAGAAAGCCGTGACGGAAAAAACTTTACAAGACCCAATCTCGGAATATTCGAATACGGCGGTTCGAAGGATAATAATATCATAATGACATGGAAGAGGGATGACGGCAGAAATTATATGGATAACTTCTCGGTATATCTTGATGAAAATCCGAATTGTCCGCCGGATGAAAGGTACAAGGCTCTCACATCATGTCTTTTCGGCAGACTTGATTATTACAAAAGTGCCGACGGTTATCATTTCGAGTTTGTAAGAAGCCTTGAAATTAAAAAGGGTGCATACGATACACTCAACTGCCTTTTGTGGAATCCGCTGACAGAGGAATATCATGTTTACTTTAGGGATTATCACAGATATAACGGAGATGATGTCGAGTTTAACAAGCATATGATAGGAAGAAGTATCCGTGATATAAGAGTGGTTACAAGTAAGGATATGATAACCTGGTCAGAACCTCTGCGACTTGATTACAAGGGCGATGCGGATATGGTGCATCTTTATACCAACAATATCACAAAGTACCACCGTGCAAACGTGTTTTTCGGGCACCCTGTGCGATATAAAATGCGTGGAAACGAAAGGATAAACTTCAAATATCTCAATAATCTTTGCAAATATCGTGAAAGAAGCAACGAAAGCCCGAATATTCATGAATTTACCATCGCGACGGACTGTATGCTGATAACCTCCCGTGACGGAAAGAGCTTTTACAGATCAAATGAGCCCTTTATAGCTTCGGGTGTTCAAAACGGATACAACTGGGTGTACGGTGACGGATATATTGCAAGAGGTCTTTTTGAAACGGAATCGGATTATCCCGATGAGCCTAATGAAATGTCCTTCTATGCGCCCTTCGGTGCAAGGACAAGACCTGTTTACTATGTAAGATACGCCCTTCGTCTTGACGGCTTCTGCTCGTGGAGTTCCGATAATAACGGTGGTTATGTGCTTACAAAAGTTACTCAAATTGATGCTGATTCAATGAATGTCAATTTTTCAACCTCCGCAATCGGTTATCTTCGTGTAAAAATTTGCGATGAAAACGGAGACGAAATAGAGGGTTATGACAGCGGAACGCTTTTCGGTGACGATGTGGCTCGTCCCGTTGAATTTCAAAAGTCTCTTTCGGAGCTTCGGGATATAAACATTCGTCTTAAGTTTGAAATGATGGAATGTGATTTGTATTCGTTTACATTTGAATAATAAGATATAAAAAGTAAAGGAGAAGAAAACCAAAATGAGATTTAAAAAAATAATTGCCTGTCTTCTGACACTTTCAATGCTGTTATCTGTTCTGCCGCTTTGTGTATCCGCACAAGAAATTTCGGGAGAGCTTGAATTTCCGAACAGCGACTTTGAAAACGGAGATGTCGGAAGTGTTCCCGAATCCTGGACTGTGGCGGGTTCTGCAAGTTCTGCCGTGGTTTCAAAGGATGAGCATTATAGCGGCAACAGCTCGATGAAGCTTACAAGAAGCGGAGGAACACCCAGCTGCGGACTTCGAAGCTCCGAGGTTGCAATTGTTGGCGGAACTACCTACTTTGTACAGTCTATGATAAAGGGTGATGCTACCCTTGTTCAAATGTATATTGAATATTGGTCGGGAACTCCCGATTATACAACCGCCTCCAACCGCACAACACAAATTTTCAGTAAAGTACCGACAAGTGATTGGTCAAGACTTTCGGGACTTCTCAAAGCTCCCGAAGATGCAACGGTTATGACAATCTGTTTCTATATGAACAATTCCTGTGCAGGTACTGTTTACTTTGATGATGTAACTGCATATGCGGAAACAGAAAGTGCCGTAATTGCACGTCTTAACGAGGACTTTGAAATTGCGGATGAAGCACTTATTTGGGAAGACCTTTCTTCTGCGGCTCTTACACTTTCGGGTGTGAATTCGGCATATGAACAGCTTTATACCTATTCTCTTATAAAGGAATACAATGTCAAAGGCGAAGCTCTTACCAAAGCGGACATTCAAAGCTGTATTTCCGATGTAAACGGAAACATACAGGGTGTTCAGACGGAAATTCTTGAAAACTTTGCAGACGCACTTGACAAGAATATTGTTATTTCCGCCAAAGGTGTGGTAAATGTCCCTGCAGACGCATTTTCGGGAATGTCGGATATGGGCGGAAGCGCAAAGTGGACAGATGTATCAGACAACGGTGCGGAGTATTTTACTCTTACGGAAAACTCGCTGATTCTTGATAATCGTCCCTCATACAGCTCCGAGGATGTAGCTGCATCTCTTACGCTTACACTTTCAAAAAGCGGTGCATCTTTCAATGTAACATACAATGCAATAATTAAAAAATACGAAAGCGAAGCCGAAGAAGCACTTGAAGCTCTCGGATTTGATATCATAAAGGGGAATAACACAAACCCCATGCGTGTAACAAGTAATCTTGAGCTTCCCGAAACAATCGGCGGTATGACGGTTATATGGAACAGCTCAAATGCCGATGTAATAGCAATTGACGGTACTGTTACACGCCCCGAAAGCACTACCGAATATGTTAAGCTTACCGCAAGTGTAGGGGAGAACGTGGTTGTGATAGACCTTGCAGTTCTTCCGGAAAATGATGAAACAAAGGCACTTTACATAGAAAATTCCGATTTTGAAGAAACAGATGCCGACGGTCTTCCCGTGGGCTGGCAAAATATCAACGGTAAGATTGCTCCCGAAGGCTCGTTCTCTGTTGACAGTACCGTAAAATTTTCGGGCAAATCAAGCCTTAAGATAAACGGTAACGGCACAAAGATGCTGGGTGTTTACAGCTCGGGTACATTCGGAATCACTCAGGGTAACACCTACAGAGCTTCTGCTTTTGTTTACTCCGACTCGGACGTTACTCCGCAGATGTATCTTAAGTTTTACAACATCTACAGCCTTGAACTTGCTTCTTTTACTGCAACGATGTCGGGAAATAATGGCGAGTGGAACGAAATATCCGTAGAGGGTATTGCTCCCGCAGGTGCTGTCATGGCAAGACTTATTCCCTTTGTTTCAACGGGGAAATCCGGCAGCTTCTACACGGATTGCGTATCCCTATCAGAGCTTCCGCTTATATCTAAAAACGGATGGACGGAAGATAACGGAGTAAAGACATCGGAAAATGTATCCGCAATTTCGGGTATAGAATATGTTGTAACAGGCTACAACGGCACAAGCAAAGACACCGTCACACTCAATTTTTATGCTCCGGGTAACGTACTTCTTATATCACAGACAGTAAGTGCCGACAGCGAAACAGACCTTCGTGCATTCTGCCCCGACGGAGCATCGCATCTTAATGTTGCGGCAAGTGCAAATGTTACGGGCGATATAAAGCTTCTCCCGAATTTCTCCGGCACACAGATTTCAGACGGAAGCTTTGAATCTATGGGAAGCACCGATACCTCGGCATGGACAAACGCCGAAAAGGGTGAAACTACAATAGTTGAAGTTCCAAACGGCGATTTTGAAGCAAATACTCTTGTTGCCGAGACCGAGTGGTTTAGTGAATGGGACAGCAGTACCGTTTGCCTCACAAACGAAGATTCCCATTCGGGCGGTCAGAGCCTTAAAGTCAGATGGAATGCTGAAAGCGGCAATGGCGGCGGTGCAAGAAGCAAGAGAACTGCCGTTACTCCCGGTGAGAATATCACCTTTGATGCTTATTATAAAGCAAACGGCAAGACGGATGTATATGTGGAATTCTGGGATGAAAATAACAATAGAATAGCGGACACCGCACAGAAACTTCCGCTCGTGCAGACGCTTGAAGCGGCGTCGTCGTGGACGGCAATGCCGCAGATAAATGTTAACGTTCCGAGCATTGCAAAGGAATTATCCATAACCTTCTACTTCGGAAGCCACGGTGAGAAAGAGGATATCACAGCCTTTTTTGATGATATAAATATCACGCATAAAACAGTTCTTTCAGGGGCTGTTACAGAATGGTCAAGTTCAAATTCCACAGCTGTTTATTCAAATGCGGATAGTTCTTCCGGAGATTACTCCATGCTTCTGAATGTTACTAAGGCAAACGGAAACGCAAGAGGACCGAAGCTCGAAATAACCGCAGGTGAAACCTATACCGTCAGCACAAAATACAAGTCCGCAAGCGGTACGGGCAAGCTTTACCTTTATGTTGAATACTGGGATGAAGCCGGAACAAAGAGACTTAACAACAACATCAATGCAAGCTCGGGACCCGTTATAAGAAAACAGCTTTCGACTTCAAGCAAATGGACAAACGGCTCTCACAGCTTTACGGCTCCGTCGGGTTCAAAGTATATTTCTCCGCTTTTCCTTTTTGATGCGGCATCTTCTGTATATATTGATGATGTGACAATTACCGATTCAAAGGGTAACAGCATAGTCGTTCCCAACGGTGACTTTGAAAATGACGGCGATGAAGTATTTGTCGATGTTCTTCCCTGGACTTCAAGCGTGTATAACGGAAATGCTACGGCAAGTGCACAGTTTACATCCGCTGAAAAATATTCGGGAAAACAGTCGATACTTTTCACAACCACAAGAGCAAATGCAAATATCATGAGCGAAAAGCTCCCCGCAACGGCAGGTGTGACATATACAATAAGCATGAAGTATAAGTCGAATGAAGGCTCAAGTAATCTCTATCTTTATGTTGACTATTACGACGATGCGGGCAACAGAAAGGGCTACAACATAAATACTACAAGAAAGCTTATGCCGAGAAGCACAGAATGGACAAGCGGCTCACACACCGTAAAAGCTCCGACAGATGCTACAAAGATTTGTGCTATTATTCTGTATGACGGTATTTCTTCCGCTTATATTGATGATATTTCGATAACAGCCTCCGATGGAAGTGTACTTGAGTTCCCCTACTCTGATTTCGAATCAAAGAAGCCTACAGCACAGCCCGAGGTTCTTTTCTCGGATGACTTTGAGCAGGCAGGAACGATAAAAGATACCTGGTACAAGACCTCGACCGTTGCTCTTACATATGAAACAGTAACCGATAATGTATACGAGGGCAACAAAGCCGCATACCTTTCGGGAAGAAACGGAATACGCTGTGACGCGGTACAGGTACTTCCCGGTGAAGTATATACGGCAAATGCAAATTATATCACGCAAAGCAGATATATGCGTATTTATCTTGAATTTTGGAACGGAGATCCGAAGCTTTCCACAAGCACAAGACAGAGCAGTGCATATATAGATCTTCCGAAATCTGCAACATGGGCAGACGGTGCTACAACACAGCTTACCGTTCCGTCCGATTGTATGTATGCGACAGTAACGTTGTATTTTGCAAACGAAAACGGAAGCGGTTACTTTGACAATGTACATCTTGTAAGATACGAAGCGTCAGGCTCATACGAATCAATGCTTGATACGAAAAATGCAACAGACGGTAACTTTGCAATAAATCTTACGGATAATGAAACGACATCGGGACTTATTTCCACACTTTCCGGAAAGGATTACAAAGCCGCAGTTGACATAAAGGGCGATGCGGAGCTTACTCTTACCTTCTACGATGCGCAGGGCAACGAAATGACATCCTTTACCGAAAGCGGAAGCGGAGATACAACCGTAATTCTTGATACAACAGCTCCGAAGAATTCCTATGGTGCAAGGCTTACACTTAAGGCTGTCGGTGAAACCGTTTTTGATAACGCAAGAATATATCCGATAACGGAATCTGTTTCAAATTACTCTTTTGAGGTTGTTCCTTATACTTTCGCAGGAAAACAGCTCGGCTACCATTGGGAAAGCTTCGGTGATGTTGCCGCAAAGACAATAAGTGTGGACGGTCTTTCCGACGGGGCTCTCGCAACAGAGCTTATCGGCACAGGGGAAATTGGCGGTATACGTTCTTCCATGATAAAGGTTGAATCAGGTAAAAAATACAGCGTAAGAGCTGATATTGACGGAAATGCAAATATCGGTATAGGCTTCTATGATGAAGAGCTGAACTTTATTTCAAAGGGCAATATCGCTCCCGAAGATGCGGCATTTGCCTGCGTTGAAATTACAGTTAACAAAGGTGCTTGTGCGGTAGTTGATAACATCGAATTTTCAAAGGCTGTAATTGATATTGCAGACAGAACACAGCTTTTTGCGGATGACTTTATGATAGCTGAAACTGATCTTGAACGTATTGTTCACGAGGCCGAAAAGACAGCACCCGTACTGGAAGCCAATGTAGATAACGAATGGGAAACAAACGGTGCATACCTTTACGGTTCGGTACTTTACGATGATAAAGACGGACTTTACAAGATGTGGTATCAGTCTTATAATGCAAGCTACGCCGAAGAAGGCGGAGATGCGAGATCGGTAATGGCGTGCTACGCCACAAGTACGGATGGTATTCATTGGGAAACTCCCGACCTCGGTATAGTGGAATATAACGGAAATACAAGCAACAATATGCTCGGCAACTATCATATCCAGAGTGTATTTATAGACGAAGATGCAGAGGAATCAAAGAGATACAAGATGTTCTGTTATGCACACAAATACGGAAAGGTATATACTTCATTCTACTCTGCAGACGGCATAAACTGGACAAAGGAAAAGGATTTTGTGCAGGGCTCTGATGTTATGTGCGTGGAATATGATGAAGTGAACGACAGATACTTTGCAGTTCTCAAGCTCGGCGGTGGCTTCGGCAAACGTGACCAGTGGACAATGAGAACAGACTCGGAGGGCAACTGGTATTCACCGGTTATGGCGAACACTCTCGCAGACCTTCTTGATGCAAGATACTGTTACCGTCCCGATTCTTACGGTATGGGTATCTACGAGCGAGACGGTCTTTACCTCGGCTTCAACTGGGCATTCAGAATTCCCGGTACAAATATCATGGAGGGTACATTCGCGCCTCAGTTAACCGTTTCCCGTGACCTTTCGGAGGAATGGAGAAGAGTTTCACACGAAGAGATAGTTCCTCTTGGAGAAAAAGGCGAGATTGACGACGGTATGATTGTTACAGCCTCCTATCCTATCGAAATGGGGGATGAGGTATGGCTGTACTGCGGTGCATGGGATAATGACCATGGTCTTACAGACAGAAATGCATCTGCATTTATTGCAAAGTGGCGTCTTGACGGATTTACTTCAATGTCGGGAAGCGGAAGCCTTACAACCAAGCCCGTAAGCTTTGACGGTAATGCACTTTATCTTAATGCAAATGCCGAAAATGGAAGTATTACGGTGTCTCTTCTTGATAAGAACGGTGATTATATTCCCGGCTTTGAAGAAAGTGATGAAATCACAAGCGATGATGTAAACGGTCTTGTTACATGGAACGGCAAGAGCGATCTTTCCTCTCTTGCAAATAAGGAGGTTGTGATTAAGTTTAACGCAGAAAATTCCGATATCTATGCTTTTACTTTCGGTACAGCTTCCGAAATTACTGAATCGGAAACTGAAATAACAATTACATTTGAACGTGAGGAAGGCTCAAAGCCCTACAACAAGAACGGATACGACAACAGAGCAAGACTTTACATTTACAACGACAAGGATAATTCGCAAGCAATTGAAACAATAATTCTTGAAGACGGTGAAAATTTCGAAAGAAGTGTAAAATGCACACTTACTCTTGAAAACGGCGAATACTATGCAGAAATTGTGAAAAACGGATATATAAAGCATAGTTTTGAATTTGAGGTTTGCGGTGAACCTCTTACAATTCCCGAAATAAAGCTTGTAGCAGGTGATGTTGTCGCTTCCTACGACGATATGTGCGGTGACGGCACGGTTGATATTGATGACTTTGTGCGAGTCCTCAGAGGTTTTGCGACAGATGAAAATGATGAACTTCGTATGCGAGTGGACATCAATGAAGACGGGGTTGTGACTGTTGGTGATATTGCATTGATAAAGAAGAATTTCGGTAAAAGCTTCGACGGTGAGTAATAAAAGAACTAAGTTTAAATATTTAAATAAGTAATACGGTAAAGCGAACAACCGCCTATGTAAGTTTAGGCGGTTGTTCCTTTTTGCCGACCCAATCCACATACAATTGATGTGAAAATGAATAGTTTCCCCTCGCCCGCACCATTCTTTTTCACATCCGGAATAAAATTACAGTTTTCCCCGACAATGTAAGGTTTGGCTTGCTAGGTCGGGGATCGTTTTTTGTCTTCTCGTTGGAAGCTGTTGCGAAAAGGTTGGGAGGAGGGGGTGAAATTATTGAGGAGAAGCAGGGGAAAACAGGTGTGAATTTTGCATTTTTGGCTTTTGGGATGCAGTTTTGCCGACATGAATGACATTTGGAAACGTAAGACAGTTATGCTCCATATGTAGTTCCCGTATATAGATTATCATGGATGTGTAATACGAATTACTTTTTTACCCTCAAGCTTTTCTTATTCGCTATTCTTGCCAAGTCTTCGCAATTCCCCGGGAGTCACGCCATAAAATTTCAGGAATGTTCTGTTAAAGCTGCGGATCGTTCCGAAACCGCATGAAAGAGCTATGGATGATATCGAACGGTTGGTACTCACTATAAGACTTCTCGCATTACCCGCACGCAGATAGTTTATATACTCCTTTACACCCATATGCATATTCTTCGCAAACAGCTTCTGTACCGTGGACGTGCTTACGTTCAACGCCCGTGATATCATATCAAGCCCGAACTCCTCATCCGAAAAGTTGTCACAACACAGCTTCAGTGCCGAAATGTAAATATTATTAACATATTTTTTTGAATCCTCAAATACATATGAAGCACACAGCCGTGAGAATGTATCTTGTATAAGTGCGATTATACGCATCTGCTTTATCGGTTCATGATAAGGTATGGTGTGACACAGATTGTATATATCACGCATTTTTTCTTCAATATCCGGGACGATTGTCTTTACACTGCCTGAAGGCATCACGGGACATATAGGGTGATTCTTCAGAAAAAAGTCTCCCATATAACCGATACATTCAGGTTCGGAAACAATGATACATCTCGAACAGTCTGTATTCTTTATATAACTGTGAAGAATGTACGGAGTTATGAGTACAGTATCTCCACGGGATATGCGGTACCTTTTTCCGCCTATGTCCATGTGGAACTCACCTTCGGTTATATACAGAAATTCAAGATGCCTGTGATAGTGCAGGGGAAAGTTCTTGACAGAGTCGAAATTTATATTCGGAAGTACCCACAGATCACGCTCGAAAAGCTCGTTTGACGGCATACATATCCCTCCTCTTACGCAAATTGTACCATAAGCGTTCTTTAAAATCAAGTTTTTTGTAAAAAAATACGCAAAACGTCCACTGTGTGTATGCTTTGTGTCTTGCAATGTGTTTGCTGCCTATGATAGAATAGGGGTATGATAAAGTATATTTGAATCGGAGGATTTTTTTATGAAGAAGTTTTTTGGATTTGTTTTGTGTTCGCTTATGATCTTCGTGACTTCTTCCTGCTTTAACTGCTTTGCAATGTCGGAAAAGATGATAGCTGAGGTTGTTACACAGAATGTTGCGGGAAGCCTCAACAAGCTTGACGGATATGCACAGGGGACTTACACAAGAATTTCTGAGTACGACGGCTATGAAACTGTTATTGAAGTTCATACACTTGAGGGCGATACCGTAAAAAGGGTATTGAGCCTTGATGTAAGCACAAATGCAACAAAGTTTACCGGTGAGCCTATAAGACCCGGCATGATATTACAGGTGGTATACAAATATGTACCGGACAGAACGGTTGCCGAAGCGGATACACCTACGAATCTCAATGCACTCCTCTCGCAAAAGCCATCCATGATATCCTCCACACCGAATCTCGGAACTGTTACTGCCGAAGAAAATGTAACTGCGGATGTATGGGCGACCGCTACATTCAGAGTGGGCGATCATGTTAAGTATAATAATACAGCTGCTTTTACAAGAGGACGGTTTTTCCTTCTCAGCGTAAACGGATCGGGGGCGCCCGACGGAACAAAGCTTTCCATTGAGGAGGGTACATCCATCCATGTTGACCCGAGGGATACTCTTTATGTTGCAAGGGTAAGACTTATTCAGGAGTGTTACGATATCACACTGTCACTTAACGGCGGAAGCATTGATGGAAGCACAGATGATGCTGTTATTATTTTTGAAGGAACAGCACTTACACCTCCAACTCCCGAAAAAGAAGGTTTCGTATTCTCCGGCTGGTCGGAAGCCGAAGGCGGTACAATCATTGACCTTGCCGCATATATCCCTGACGGTGACACAACTCTTTATGCAAATTATAAGGAAGAGGAAAAAGTGATAACAATAGATTTTGACCTTTGCGGAGGTAATATCGGCGGCGAGACTTCTGTTGACGGCGTGACATATGTGAACGGTGCGACAATAGCATATCCCGACTCTCCCGAAAAGCAGTATCGCTTCTTCAAAGGGTGGACGACAGTTAAGAATGATAAGGCAACTCTTATAGATACCGCTTTATGGTCACCTTCTGAAAGTACAACTCTTTATGCCTACTATGACAACAAAAAGGTGCTTGTCGAAAAGAACAGCGGAACACTTATAAAGGGACTAAACAAGTATAACGATGCCGCACAGGGTACATATGCTTCAGGAAAGACAGTGGACGGTAGAAGCGGAGTCCTTGAGCTGCATACCCTTAATACCGCACAGCGGGTACTCAGCGGTAATGTATACAATGCAAATACCACATTCTCGGATATTGCCGTAAGACCCGGTATGAGTCTTGAGATAGATTACAAGTATATCCCGGATATGACGGTTGCCGAAGCGAATACCCCTACGGATGTTGAGGCAATAACAGCTTTGAAGCCGAGGATGAATATGGCAGCTCCGAGTGCGGGACAGTTTGACGCACAGGAAAACATAAAGACCAATGAATGGGCTACCGCTGTTTTCAGAATAGGCGATCATGTATCGGCAGGAAATGATGTTCCGCTTACAACGGCAAATATCTTTATGTTGTCTCTTTCCGCTTCCGGTGCTTCCACGGGAACAACGCTTGAGATAGAAAAGGGTACTGCCATACACGTTGACCCTGCTGATACTCTATATATCGGAAATTCAAGACTTGTTCAGGACTGCTATATAATCAGCTTTGATCTTTGTGGCGGAAATATCGACGGTAAAACGTTCGCTGATCCCTATTTCTATGAAGGAGACAACGTTGTCTTCCCGACACCCGAGAGAGAGGGATACAATTTTATCGGATGGGGCTACAATGCTGTCGACTTTACCGGTATTGATACAGCAGCTTTCGTTCCGACATCGGATATTACACTCTGCGCTCTATGGTCGGAGGGACGTATAGGACTTCAAGCAAAGGCTTCCGGACGTGTTCTTGTAAGAGGAATGGTTTCGGATGCTTCGGGTGTTGTCAGCGGTACAAGAAAAGAGCTTGTGACAGACGGTTACGATGCCGTCGAGCTTTCGGTAAACCCCGATACCAATGCACCGCTTACTCCCGACTGTTACAGCTTTGCACAGTCATTCCTTGACAATACCATCAGCACAAGAACAAGATTTGTTGTCACATACAAGTACGTTCCTGCGGAAAATACTGTCACGGAGGTAGATAAGGTACTTCAGAGTAAGCCCACGATAAGGTTCTCTACCTCAAAGGGCTGGACAAACTTCATAGAGGCGACATCAACTGTAGTGCGCGATACATGGGCAACGGCGGTATTTGAACTTGATGGTGCAACTATCGGAGGAATTCCCTTCAATGACGGCGAAAAGGTTGCGGTAGTACAGGCACAGTTGAGGATACTTGGAAGCGTTTCGGATGCGGCATCCGGAACGGAACTTGATTTTCAGGGCGGTGCGGCTATCCATATGGATAAAAATGACAAGATATATATAGGTGAAGGAAAGATCATGTACAAGTACGATTATGAGATAAGCTTTGACGGAAACGGCGGAGGTGGCGGAGATACTGTCGAGCACATCATGACGGAATTTGGCGGTGCAAAATTTGATGGCGAAAAACCGATAAGGATAGGCTATGACTTTGTCGGCTGGGCAGAGAGTGCGGCGGCTTCCGAATCTGATATCCTCGATGCGGGATATATGCCGACAGATGATGTGACTCTGTTTGCCGTATGGAAAGAGAATACCGAATATACACTCGGTGACTTTGCCGTGGCGTATCCTAATATCGGTACAAGAGGCATCATATCCTCCGGAAAGAAGCTTTATGCCGACAGCGATGATGTGATGAGCGATGATCTTCCCGGATATCTCGAAAATGCCGAGTACACATTTGCTGCAAAATCGGCAAAGAGCGTTCTTGTAATGACGGCGGGGTGGGTATATGTACTTACACCCAACGGCGAAGGCAGTGATGCGGATAATCTTACCGCAATTGGTTTTGCAAGGGTAGGCTCTGTAGCGGACGGTGAACTTTCCGTAACTGTGACAGACGCATATGACATCTACGGAAAATACTTTGAAGCCTCCGAAACAATAAAACTCGGTGACAAGACGATTGTTTTCGGTGATATAGTTTATCCCGATGATTCTCTTAATGTGCCGGATGTGATAATGAATCCCGCGGAAAAGCTTGACGAGCATCCGGAATATGCACAGTATCTTGAAGGTGCAAGAAAGTTCGGCGGCTGTCCCTCAATCACACAGACAAAAGACGGTACTCTCTGGTTATCGGTAACCTCCGGCGGTACGAGCGAGGATATATACAACTATGCGGCACTGAAAAAATCAACTGATGGCGGTCTTACATGGAGTGAATTTGTCCTTGTAATAGATCCGGATACTCCTGTCCGTACAAGTGAACCATTCGTATGGTGCGATCCTCAGGGCAGACTCTATTTCTGGTGGAGTCAGATGTTCATGATACCCGAAAAGGGCAATTCCGACGGACGTATGGGTGTATTCATGATGTGGTCGGATGACTGCGGAAAGACCTGGACGCAGCCGGAACGTAAGATGCATGGTTTCTCCAATCAGAACCCGATAATTCTTTCAAATGGTACAATGGCAATGCCTGTCAACATCTGGAACAATAACGGGAATCATTCTGAACTTAACAGCCTCAAGAAACCGTCACTTTACCTCTCGACAGACAGAGGTGAAACATGGACTCTTGCAGGTACGGCAACGGATTGCTCGAACTCATGGTTCTGGGAAAATTCCATTATGGAAAAGAATGACGGAACACTTGAGATGTACTACAGAACAGTTTCCGCAGGCGTTGAAAAGACCGTTTCTGAAGACGGCGGCAAGAGCTGGAGTGCAGGAACAAGCGCAGGCATCTCAAAAACAAGTGCGAGAACAGCTACAGTAAAGCTTAAGAACGGCAATTGGGTAATAGTTTCCCATGACGATGAATACGCAAACGGTGCAAGAAGCCACATGACGGTATGGCTGTCCGAGGACGAGGGCGAGACAATGCCGTACAAGATTCAGATAGACACCGTAGGCTGGTATCCTGCAATATATGAAGGAAATGACGGATATCTTTACGTTGTTTACGACAGGAACAGAGGCGACGGCGGCTGTGCGATGTTGGCGAAAATAACAGTTGCCGATATAAAGGCGGGCAAGCTTGTATCCGAAGGTTCCATGCTGAAGTATCTGACACACAGGGGTAATATCGCAGTTCTTCCCGAGGCTGTCGTAAGCTTTGATGCAGATGGCGGTGCGGCAATAGAGAATATGACATTCAGAACTGTAAACACGGACCTTGCAGTACCCTATACTGTGAGAACTCTTCCTTTTGCTGAAAAGGATGGATATAAATTCCTCGGCTGGGCAACGGAAAAGAGGGGAGAAGTCGCATATGCGGCACTTGCCGAATACACTCCGTCCGCTCTTGGTGATGTAACTCTCTATGCGGTATACGAAAAGGACGAAAACGCAAAGTCCGAAGTAAATGTCAGTATCTCCGGCATTGCAAGGGAAGAAGGCAATAAACCCAATCCCGAAAGCCTTGCAAGGCTCACCTTTATGCAGAACGGTGAAACAGTTGCAACCGTTATCGAAAACGCGGACAACACAAGCTCTGCAATAACCGCATCTCTCGAGCTTGCAAAGGGCGAGTATGACGTAAGGATAGAAAAGAACGGCTACGTTGCCGTAAATGTCAAGGCGACCGTTCATGAAAACGGAATAACCTTTGAAGACTTTACACCGGTTCCCGGTGACGTCAAGGGTGATTTCGACGATTTCTGCGGTGACGGCATCGTGGATATCGACGATTTTATAAGAGTTCTTCGCGGATTTGACAGGGATGCTTCAGAACTTCTGCGCAAGAGTGTTGATATCAATGAAGACGGTATTGTGAATGTTGGAGATATTGCGCTGGTAAAGAAAAGTTTTGGTAAAACTTCCGACACCGAATAATAGGAGAATTAAGTTTAAATGGATAAGTAATACGGTAAGGCGAACAACCGTCTATGTAAGTTTAGGCGGTTGTTTCTTTTTGCCGACGATATCCATATACCTCTCACCGTGAAACGCCCCGGTCACACCTCGCCCGCACCAAATAAGGAACAGTAGATTGATACGGGTAGTATCGACCTACTGTTTTCTTTTTATCGTTAAATATTAGTCGAAAGTCCTTGTAAATCAAGGGCTTTTTCTCTTTGGTGGTGCATTTCGGTATCTGCGGTGCCTATATCTTGTGCCTCGGAAGCCTTAAAATGCAGAAAAGCACTACTCCCCGTCAAGGTGTAGTACTTTCCTATCGTTAAAAGACCGATATTCGTTAGATTACAAGAGCTACGGCTATATCACAAATTTCCCTCTGTATGACCCAATACCTCCGATATCGTGAACCTCCCGATATCCCTTGCCTTTCAGATAAGCCGCCGCGCGTGCGCTTCGTCCTCCGCTGAGGCAATGGACGTACAGAGGGACATTTTTATCTT
>SVQR01000020.1 GCA_015065225.1 Oscillospiraceae bacterium
CATCCACGTAGTTGACCTTGCTGACGGTCACGTTAAGGCTATCGACCACATGAACGGCTATCAGGTATTCAACCTCGGTACAGGTGTGGGCTACAGCGTTCTTGATCTTGTAAAGGCATTCATCAAAGTAAACGGTGTGGATGTTCCCTATGAGATAAAGGAAAGACGTCCCGGCGACATTGCAGAGAACTTCGCAGATGCAACAAGAGCTAAGGAAGTTCTTGGCTGGACAGCAAAGTACGGCATTGAGGATATGTGTCGTTCCTCATGGAATTTCACACTTAAGGCACTTGAAAGAAAGAGCAAGTAATTAATACATCTATATATGATAAGGACAGTTGCGTTTCGGCGCAGCTGTCTTTTTTTATAGTGTAATTCAATTATACTTGCGGTATCCGGTCTTCCATCAAAAAAGAAAAAGGATGCCGTAAAGCACCCTTGATCATTTATAAATCTATCGGAATGGAAATTACTTGGAAGTATCGAAAAGGTCACTGAAATCCCAGTCGTCATTTAAAGAAGCTGCCTTCTTGGGCTCTGTGGGCTTCTGAACTCTCTCTGTGGACATGGACTTAACTGCTTCACCGACCTGAGAATCGCTGTCAAAGCCTGTTGCAATAACAGTTACCTTCATTTCGTCATCATAACTTTCATCGAATGCAACACCCCAGATGATGACCGCATCGGGATTAGCTTCACCGGAAATTGTAGCTGCTGTAGCATCGATATCGTCAAGTCCGATGTCGGGGGATACTGTGAAGTTGAGGATAAGACCCTTTGCACCTGTGATAGCTGTTTCGAGAAGAGGGCTGGAGATAGCGGCACGGGAAGCTGCTTCTGCCTTATCCTTACCCTTTGCACGACCGATACCCATGTGTGCAAGACCTGCGTTGGACATGATGGTTGTAACATCGGCAAAGTCAAGGTTGATCATGCCGGGAACATTGATAAGTTCGGAGATGGACTGTACGCCTTGACGAAGAACGTCGTCTGCTGCAGCAAATGCGTTCATCATTGTGATCTTGTTTTCTGTTACATACTTGAGCTTTTCGTTGGGGATCACAACGAGGGAGTCAACATATTCCTTAAGATTTTCAATACCGCGAAGTGCATTCTGCATTCTTACGTTACCTTCAAATGCGAAAGGCTTTGTAACGATACCTACTGTAAGTATACCCATATCACGGGCGAGCTTTGCAATTACGGGAGCAGCACCTGTACCTGTTCCGCCGCCCATACCTGCTGTTATGAAGAGCATATCTGTGCCTGTGAGCTCTTTTCTGATATCTTCAAGGTTTTCATCGCATGCATTCTTACCTACATCGGGATTAGAGCCTGCGCCTCTTCCTCTTGTGATCTTTTCACCGAGAAGGATCTTTGTGGGAGCTGTCGACTTTCTGAGAGCCATCGCATCTGTATTTACACAGATGAAATCCACGCCCTTTGTATTGGACTCGATCATTCTGTTGACAGCATTTCCGCCCGCGCCGCCGACACCGATTACTTTAATGGAGACTACATTCTCCTCAATGGCATAGTTATTCATTTATACTTCCTCCTTGATATAAATCAACATAATATAATTTGGGTTTTACACCTGATAATAATCTTATTATATATTACACCATTAATTTGGATTTTGCAATAGACTTTATAAAACTTTTATAATTTCTCAAAAGAATATTTTCAAAGATAAGGTTTACGACACCGAAAAAAGGTCTCAAACGTGTTTTTTTCGTTTTAACCTCTTGAAAAGACCGCTTCTTTTATATTTCCGCTTGAGAGATCTATAGTACCGATATAGTCTTCGCCGAGCTTTTCGATTATGCCTTTGAGGAATTCGAGCTTTGTGGAGCATTCAAGGATATTTCCGAGCTTTACGGTATACTCCACTCCGAGAGTGAAGGTTATATTGAACTTGTCACGGAAATCTATATCGCTGATATCATAGAACAGATCGTACTTCATAAGGTTTTCGCACAGCTCTATTATCATTTCCGGAATATCATCGTCCTCTGTTTCCAGCTTTTCTCCCGTGATGCATCTTGTAACTCCGGGAATATATATCCTCTTCATACCGAGAAGCTCTATCGTTTCTATTGAATCGTATTGTTCCACAACATTCAGCTCGGTGTCAAGGGAATAATAATTCTCTCCCACGGCGGTAAAAAGAACTTCCTCATATTCCGTGATCTCTATCACTATTTTTGACGGGAAGCTCTTTCTGATATTTGCCTTTTTTACTGCAGTAAATTCCTTCTTTATGTTCTTTTCGGCTTCGCTTCTGTTTACCGACAATATACTGTCTCCGATCTCTATTCCGGAAGCTGTGACTATATCTTCGGCGGAATACTTTGTACCGCCCTTGACATCTACGGTATTCACTTTAAAGAACAGCACCATGACGGTTATAAGTACAAGCAGCGTAAAGGCTGAGATACTTACGGCAAGTATTATTGTACGTTTTCTTTTGAGCTTCCTTGCCCTCATTCTCGTCATTGACATCTTTATTTCGGCAGATCTTGTTGTTCCGTGTTTTGCCTTATGGGCATCCGGCATCGGAATATCTTTTCCGGGCACTGTGCCTCTGACTTCTTTTCTTACTTCCTTATCCTTCATATGCTCAGCCACCCTTTTGTCCGAGAAGCTCATTTACGACCTTTTCGACTCTGTCAAGGCTGTCTGTCACCGCGAACTGTCTGACATTGTTTTTGAGGCTCTGAAGCTTCTCTCTGTCATTTATAAGTTCCGAGAGTGCATTTGCGAGAGTATCCGGGGTAAGATCCTTTTCCTGTATAAGTACCGCACCGCCCGCTTTTTCAAGGACATGAGCGTTCTTGTATTGATGGTTGTTTGTTACATTCGGAGAAGGTATCATAACGGATGCTTTTCCAAGGGCCGCGATCTCCGCGATGGTCATTGCCCCCGCTCTTGAGATTACTATATCTGCGGCTGACAAAAGCACAGGCATATCATAAATGTACTCACGCACCGTTACCTTGCCCTTTGTGACATAGTCTCCGTTATCGGTATAGCCTCTTTCAAGCAGCTTTGACTTGATCTCCTGCCATTCGCCTCTGCCTGTTGCATGGACATGATAGACATCATTCTTTTCGCTGAAATTTTCAATTACCGATAATACATTTCTGTTTATCATCATCGCGCCAAGACTTCCGCCGTATGACAAGATCATTGGTGTTTCCTCATCAAAGCCGAGCTTTTTTCTTGATTCGGATGCGCTTGCACGAAGCATTTCCGGCTTTATCGGATTTCCCGTAAGAACTAACTTTTCGGGGCAGTCAAACAGCTCTCTTGATTCCTCAAAGCTTATCATTACCTTATCGACGTATTTCGCAAGCATCTTAACGGTCATTCCGACAACGGCATTCTGTTCGTGTACCGCCGTGGGAATACCCATCTTCGCCGCGGCTTTAAGTACGGGCCAGCATACATATCCGCCCGTACCAATTACGATATCCGGTCTGAAATCCTTTATTATCTTTTTTGCTTCCCATACCGATGTCACAGCCTTTATTGCCGCATCAATATTTGCAGGTGAAAGACTTCTTGAAAATCCTCTTACCTTGACGGTATGGAGCTTATAACCTTCCCTCGGAACGAGCTTTGTTTCAAGTCCTCTTTTTGTGCCTACGTATTCTATCACTGCGTCCTTGTACTTTTCGCGAAGCATCTGGGCGATGGCAAGTGCGGGATTGATGTGTCCTCCCGTTCCTCCGCCGCTTATCAGCACTCTCATAAATGTCTTTCCTTTCTGTAGCACAGCTACTTATCTTCAAGCGAGTACCTTGAGACATTCAGAACTATTCCCATCTCAGCCATGAGGATCACAAGAGATGTACCGCCATAGCTGAAAAACGGAAGTGAGATACCGGTACTCGGTATTGTATTTGTTACAACGCAGATATTAAGGATCATCTGAAGTCCGACCTGGAATATTATACCTGCGCAGAGAAGTGATGAAAATCTGTCCGGTGCTCTGAGAGCTATCTTTACGCCTCTGTATATGAGGAATGCAAATATGCATATAACGCTTATCGCACCTATAAATCCGAGTTCTTCGCAGAGGATGGCAAATATATAGTCATTCTGAGGTTCGGGCAGATAGAGCTGTTTCTGCTTGCTCGCACCGAATCCGACGCCCCAGAGTCCTCCGGATGAAACGGCAAACAGCGATTGCACAGGCTGCCAGCCTTTATCCGACAGATCCGAGAATGGATCAAACCATACCGCAAACCTGTCCATTGAGTGCTTAAGAAGAATAGGTACGGCAATAAGTCCCACTATAACACATATACCGATAAGAAGACCTATTACCTTAAGATCCGAGCCTCCCAGGAACATCATGCAGGCAACTATCATAAGAGTTATGATACATCCCGAAAGATGCTTCTGCATAAGGAACGGTACAACTACGGCAACGCCCGCGGCAAGATATGCAAGAAAGCCGTATTTTATCCTTTCACGAAAATCGTCGGATATTATCTTATCGTAAAAATGGGCTATATAGTCCGCAAGTATTATTATGACGGACAATTTGAATATTTCCGAAGGCTGGAAGCTCAGCGGTCCAAGCTCGAGCCATCTTGCAGCACCCTTGTGTGCCTCACCGGAGCTTGAAAAGGTTACGAGCAGCATAAGTATCAACGAGACCGCAAATATCGGTATGGAACCAAGCTTTATCACCTTATAATCGAGGTGGGACATGAGATACATTACCACGATACCTATTGCCGCAAAAAGGAGCTGTCTCTTGATATAATGATAGCTGTCGCCCATATTTGCTCCGGCATATGCGTAGCTTGCGCTGAAGATCATAATCGTACCGAACGCAAGAAGTATTATTACTGTCACAAGAAAGGTCTTGTCAAAGCCGCCGACGGTTCTTATTTTTTCTGTCTTACCAAGATCTGTCCTTATCGGAGCTCTTCCCGGTCTTGCAGGTACTGTCGTCTTTACCGGCTTCTTTTTATGCATATCTCTGTCCATTTCAAAACCTCCCTTTCATTTGTATCTTCAAATCACATTTTATTTTAAAGCAGTACGATATATCCTGCAGCACCCAAAGCTGCGAATATCAATGCAACAAGCGAGAATACGATGCAGATCTTCACTTCTCCCCAGCCGCACATCTCAAAATGATGGTGTATGGGGGACATCTTGAACACGCGCTTCCCCGTAAGCTTGAAGCTTGTCACCTGTATCACTACCGAAAGAGCCTCACATATGTACACCACACCCATAAATATTATCAGTATCGGTAACCCCAGCATGAAGCAGGCACATACTACCGTACTTCCAAGGAACAAAGAGCCTGTATCCCCCATAAACACTTTTGCCGGGTGGAAATTGTAAAACAGAAATCCGAGAAGTCCGCCTATGACCGTGCCGCAGAAAACAAGTGCCGTATCATTTTTCATCATAAATGCAAGTACCGCAAGTGTAGCCATTACCACCACGGTAACGCAGGAGCAAAGCCCATCGATACCATCTGTGAGATTCACCGCATTTACAACATATACTATTCCTATGATGGCGATGATATAGAAAAATATACCAAGATCAAAGGAAATACCGCAGAACGGAAGTATTATCACGGTACTGAGCATTCCGCACAGCTTTAGTCCCGCAAGATATATCGCGGCAGATCCGAACTGGAATACCAGCTTCTGTTTAGGTGTCAGACCCTCATTCTGTTTTTTGAAGAATTTGACATAGTCATCTATAAATCCGGTAATTGCACACAGAGCCGCAAAAAGACAATTAACGCCGAGTGCTCCCAACATGCCGCTTTTCATTGACGCGTATATACCGAAGCTCAGCATTGATACCGCAAACGCACCGATGAAGAAAAGTCCGCCCATGGTGGGAGTGCCTTCCTTGGATTTGTGCCATCTTGGTCCTATATCCAGTATCTTCTGCCCCATCTTTATGCTTTTCAGAACGGGGATGAATATCCTTCCGAGTATCACCGCTATTATAAATGTCACTGTAATACTTAATACAAACATCAGCATATCTCTGTCCTTGCCTTCCTGTATATCTTACATTTGATGTCTCAATCGGAAGCTTCGGTATCTATAAATTCAACGCTTACCGACGTTCCCGGCTGTACCATCGTTCCCGCTTCCGGATTCTGTTTTATCGCTACGACATCCTTTACGCCCTCGCGGTATGAGCCTGTTATGGTGATATTCAGTCCCGCCGCAGCAAGAACGTCCGTTGCCTGTGAGGCTTTGTAATTGAGCACATTCGGGACTTTTACATCCGCTTTCGGTACTTCCTTACCTGTATAGAAGATCACCGTTCCTCCCACAGGGATAGTCGATGTATATCTCGGGAGCTGTTCGTTTACTACTTCACCGTCGCCCTTGATTATAACTTTAAATCCGTTCTTTTCGGCTTTTGCTCTCGCTTCGGCAATACTGAAGCCGGTAAACTTGGGGACCTGTACTTCAAGAGCGTTCTTTTCTTCTTCGGTATAGGACTGTTCAACGTTAAGATAAGGAAGAACGTCCGTAAGAACAGCACTCGCAACCGGTGCCGCAACCGTTCCGCCGTAGAAGGAGGAACCGTTCGGCTCATCTATCATTATAAGTATTGCTATCTGAGGGTTATCCGCAGGTGCAAATGACAGGCAGGAAGAAACGTAATCTCCCTCTTCCATGTCTCTCTTCTGGGATGTTCCGGTTTTTGCAGCTATCTTATATCCCTTAACATACGCGTTTTTGGTAGAGCCGACATTTATACCGTTGTATAGGTATGTCATTATCTTTTCGCTTGTTTCCTCGGATGCCACCGTTCTTACAACTTCCGGAGAGAAGCTCTCAATGGTGTTTCCGTCATCGTCAACGAACTTTTTGACTATATAAGGCTTCAAAAGCTTTCCGCCGTTCGCGCAGGCGCTGAGTGTTGTTATCAGCCTTATGGGAGTTACCTTAAAGGTCTGTCCGAAGGAATATACCGCAAGCTCTGTCTGATTGAAGTTGTTGAAATCGTGATATATCGTCGAGCTTTCATAGGGAAGGTCTATGCCTGTCTTTTCCGGAATACCGAATGCATTGAAGTAATCGTAGAAAACATCCCTTCCGAGCAATTCCGCCACATCCATAAATACAGGGTTACAGGAATTCTGAAGTCCCTGCTCGAATGTCTCGGCGCCGTGACCGTTTGTCTTGTGACACTTTATCCTCCATCCCGCAACAACTTTTGCACCGTTGCAGTAAAAGGGACTGGTTCCCGTCACCTTGTTCTCCTCAAGTGCCATTGCGGAGGTTGCGATCTTGAAGGTGGATCCGGGCTCGTAAAGCTCCTGTACAGCCTTGTTTTTCCATAGGTAGCTGTTGTAGCCTGCCTCATTTTTTTCTTCAGGCTTTATATCCGGTCTTTCAAGATAGACATCATAGAACTCGGCTGCCAGTTCCGTAAACTCATTGTGATTATTGGGATTGAAGTCAGGCTTTGTGGACATTGCCAGTATCTCGCCGGTATTTACATCCATTATGATACCGCAGACCTTATTTGCCGCCTTATGATCACGAACTGCGATCTCAAGCTGTTTTTCAAGGTAGCTCTGTATTGTCCAGTCGATAGTTAAAACGATATTCATACCGTTTTCCGCTTCGATATAGCTTTCGTACTTAAAGGGCATTTCCTGTTGACGTCCGTTTTTTGCTGTAAGTATTCTGCCCGCAGTACCTTTAAGGTAATCATTGTATTGCTTTTCTATACCGGTGATGCCGACCTGTTCGCTTCCGCTGGCTTCGGTATAACTGCAGAAGCCAAGTACAGTTGAGGCAAGCTCATTTCCCGGATAATATCTTTTTGTGTTATCAACAAAGTATATAAATTGTTCAAATTCGTTTTCGGCGATGAATTCCCTTACCTTATTCGCCGTTTCTATATTGGTCTTTTCCTTAACCCTTCTGTATTGGGTATCCTTGGCGATATGTTTTTCCATATCTTCACGGGATACATCCAAAAGTTCGCAAAGTCCCGATATGAGTGTTTCTCTTTTTTTGGAATCCATAAGTTCGGGATTTCTTATTTTATTTGGGACAATAATGCAGTCCTCGGCGGTGACGCTTATCGCCATCTCTTTCATATTTCTGTCGTATATCGTGCCACGCTTTGCGTTTATCGGAGTCTCGGTTGTATATTGGTCGTAAGCTCTCTGCTTATATTCTTCGCCCTTCACGAACTGTATATGTATAAGCCTTCCTATTACCAGAAGCATAAGACCGCCAAACAGCAGTAACACAACGAATATTCTTCCGGCGAGGCTTTTTCTGTCGTTCATAACATCGCTCCTTTCTTATGCCGATATCCTTATAAAATACGTCTTAACCTAAATTATGGGAAGCTTTTGACCTCCCATAAATCATTCTATGCATATGTCCGCCTGTTAATTCTTTGCGGTAAAATTAGACATTACACTTTTGAAACCGGAGAGAAGCACACCGTTTGTCACTGCCTCATTTTCTTCTGTCGTCTTGATGCTGACAACGTCCTGCTCCGAGATATTCACATAGTGAATGGTGAGCTTATCAGACTTCACCATACCGAGAGTATTGACTGCATACTCTTCAACGCCGAGCCTGTTATTTCTTTCTTCTATGGCAACAAGGAGCTTCGCCTGTTCTTCGCGGCATTCCGAGATACCGGATCTTATCTCGTTGGTGGATTTGAACTCGTCATAGTATTCACAGTAGCTTCCCGCAACAAAGAACATGAGCACCGCAAACATAAATGTGAGAACTATCTTATCAAAGCAGCTCTTTTCTTTGGTCTTCACGCGCTTTGTACAGAAGGCATCTCTGAGTGTACCTGCAATGCCGCAGTGTTCAACATATACAAAGCCCTTTGCCTTTTCTTCTTTTCTTGACGGAGCGATACTTCCGGCTGTCTTTGCACGTACCGGTGTCTTGGCTGTTACTCTGTATGTATCCTTGACATCCACGCGTACGGGAGAGCTCTTTGCGGATGCTCCTCTTGCCGCCGGAACAGTACTCTTTGCGGGAACTGCAGGCTTTGCTTCTGTCCTTCTTGCGGGTACAGAGCTTTTTGCGGCAACTGATCTTTTTCCGGACATTGGCCTCGCGCCCGATATTCTTTTTTCATATGGTGCGGGCATCCCTTTATATCCCGTTCTTTTTACATTGAGATAATCTCTTCCTGCGCATGCGCTGTCCATCCGGCACGATCCCTCTTTTCGTTTCCTTTATTTCAAAAGTCTTATATTTTTTCAAGTATCCTGAGCTTTGCACTTCTTGATCTCGGATTCTCATCCAATTCCTGTTCCGACGGAAGTATCGGTTTTTTTGTGATTATTACCGCTTCCGGCTTTTTTCCGCATACACATACCGGGAAATCCTTCGGGCATGTACATCCTTCCGTTTTGGAGAGGAACGTATGCTTTATTATCCTGTCCTCCAGAGAATGGAAGCTTATAAACGACATCCTGCCGCCCGAATTCAGGTACGGGAACAGACCGTTTATCACCTTATCTATTACATCCAGCTCTCCGTTTACCTCTATCCTTATCGCCTGAAAAGTTCTTTTTGCGGGATGAGGCCCGTCTTTTCTGAATTTTGCGGGTATTGCATCTTTTATTATTTCCGACAGTTCAAAGGTAGTCTCTATCGGTTTCTTTTCCCTCTCACGTACTATAAAGGATGCGATCCTTGAGGAAAACTTTTCTTCACCGTAGCTGTATATTATCCTTTTAAGCTCATCTTCCGAATAGCTGTTTACAACATCATACGCCGACATTCCCTCGCCCTTTGACATTCTCATATCAAGCGGAGCGTCGTGCATATAGCTGAAGCCTCTGGAGCTTTCATCAAGCTGTCTTGAGCTTACACCGAGGTCTGCCGTCACGCCGTCTATCTTTTCAATTCCCAATCCGTCAAGTATGGAGGGGGCTTCCGAAAAGTTGCCTTTACAGATCATGCTTCTGTCGCCGAATCTCGCAAGCCTCTTGCCTGCCGCCTCTATTGCTTCGGGATCTCTGTCTATGCTGATCAGCTTTCCGTTTCCGCCAAGAGCTTCCAGCCTTTTAAGTATCTCCTCCGAGTGACCGCCTCCGCCGAGAGTACAGTCCACATATATGCCGTCCGGCTTTATATCAAGTCCGTCCACAGTTTCGCGAAGCATTACCGAATAGTGTCTGAACTCTGTATTTACTGTATTATTATCCATTTTTGCTTTTCCTTATCAGAATCCGTTTGCTATAAGGTAATTGTCTATCGCATCGGAGCTTTCGCCCATGACAGACATCTCTGCCTTTTCTTCGTTCCAGATCTCCACCGTGTCATACATACCTACAAAAAGAACATCCTTTGTAAGTCCCGCATGCTCGCGAAGCTCGTTTGTAAGGAGTATCCTTCCCTGGGCATCCGGTTCTATGCTTGCCGCTGTAAGGTTGAGGTATCTCAGATACTTCTTTGCCGCGGTCTCACCGTTCTTTCTGAGGCGTTCTATGTATTCGGTATACTTTTCTTCCGTATAAACGACAAGGCAGCCTTCCGCCCCTTTAACGATTATTATCCTCTCACCGAGATAAGATCGGAATTTAGCGGGCAAAAACACTCTGCCTTTTGTATCTATTGTATTTTTATAGCTTCCTACGAGCATTTTTGTCCCTCCTTCCGTATACTTTTTCGGTATCATTGTCCATTTCGCACCATTTTCCACCACTTTTAGGTTTTTCGGTGCACTTTTGGTGTACTTTTACACCACTGCAGCTATTATACTATTACTTTTTCTATTTTTCAAGGGGGTATTTAAAATATAAATGAAGATAGAAAAGAATTTACATTTTGTTAAAATCCGACAATAAAAAAAGCACACCCGAAGGTATGCAAATGATGTATATCCGCTGTTTCCGGCGGTACTTAATCGTTTTTTTCCACCACAGTTACATTTTCGGCAGAGAAGCCGGATTCATTAACCGCGATCTCCTTTATCTGAGCCACCTCATTGACAAGAAGTCCGCTGCTTTTTACCACAACATTCAGCTTATCACCGTTGATGACCGCTATACAATCCTCAAATCCCTTTGCCATCACCATTGATCTTATATTGGATTCCATGGTTACGTTATTTGCTATCGTCATCATATCGGTATATGCCTTTTGTTTGACATCCGGCATTGATTCTGCGCTGTCAACCACATTCTGAAGCATCTCGTAGGCTTGCTGTCTGGATCTCTGTCTGTCCACCTGCATTGCGGAGAAATATGTGTCATAGCTTCCCGCCTCAGCAGCATCCTCCGAAGATGCGTGTGCAGATTCGGGCAGTTCTTCGCTGTTATCGACGAATGCAGCTTCTCCAAGAATCTTCGGAGCGTTGTCCTTATCCTCGCTGCCTGCGGTGTAAAGATAATTTCCCGCATCCGCTGTTTTATCCTTTCCGACTATCCTGTCGGTATATGCCGCGGCACATATCAGCAATACAAATGCTCCTGCAATTATTGATCTTGTGTGGAATTTTAGCTTCGGCTTGGTAAATTTCAGTGTCATAACCTATCCCTTCCGTTAATGAAAATTTTGTAAGTACGGTATTATTCCGTTCTGTTGTTGTTTTCGCCTTTGGTGACATATACCTTCAGCTCGGATATTCCGAACAGCGATACAGCCGCATCCTTTATTTTTCTTTCGGTATCCTTATCGGCATTTCCCGAACATATGACAGCCACGCCCTCCACCCGGGGACAAAGTTCTTTGAGAAGCACCGGACTTTCGGCACTTGTTCCCGAACCTGCAAGCACTATCTCTTTTTCCGTGGTTCTGTCCGTGAAAGCATTGCTGTCATTTCCGCTTTCCTGCACCTTTGCATTGTTGGCATATACCTTTTCAAAGGATGTCTCGAATGTTATCATAACGGTTGCGTCTCCCGAACCGTCTATATGCTCTACTATCTCTTCCAGCTTCTTTTCCAGAGCCGTTCCGTATGTTTCAAGCTCGGATGATGCTCCCGCAATATCCACCCTTTCCTTCCTTTCTTTGCTGTCGGACAGATATATCAGCGCAAGTCCTATAAGCACCGCTGTTGCAAGGATCATCGGCTTTGGATATTTTGTCAGAATGTTTTTTATGTTCATAATATTTTACTCCAAAGAACTCTTTAAGGCATCATCGGTTTTATCTTCTGTGCCATTGATCCTGACACAGGGCTTTTTTCCCAGTGCCGCCGATGCGATCTCTTCAACAAGCGATAATTTTCCGCCGTCTTCCGGAAACAATTCTATCACCGCGCTTTCTATCACCGGGGTATCGCCTTCCTTTTTCATTTCTATGCATATACTGCTCACATTTATGCCTGCCTCAAGCAGTATCTTTTCCGAAAGTTTTTCTTCACATTCCCTTTCAAGTATATAAAGGCTGTCCTCCGACGCTGAAGCAGTTCCATATGCGTCTGTAAAGGTGTTTTCAGGAAATATTTCATATCCTTTTCCGAAAAGCTTTGTCAGCGGCAGAAGCATACACGAAACAATACAGACTGTTATTCCGAAGTTTATGTATTTCTCAACTCCCCTTCTTCTGCCGGAAAACGCTTCGGTAAAAATATCCGCAACTATCCCAAGTGCCGCACCGCCCGCAACGGTAATCAAGTACTCCGAAAAATTCATTGATGTATCCTTTCATACTATCATTCCTTACAGCGATATCGCCGCTTTTGAAAAAAGGCCCAGTATTATTATCAGCATAAGTGATATTCCTGCGGTAACGCCGAGAAGAAGATTTGTCACAGCGGCAAGCTCACCGAAAAACACAGCGGTCTTTGTCAGAGAAAACAGTCTTGCAAGTGCGGCACACAGATTCAAAAAGAATCTGCACACCAGAAGCGATGCCACAGGTGCCGCAATTACAGCAATAAGCATGAATATTCCGGATACTCCGCTGACACTTCTGAGAAGTCTCAGGCTTTCCGACAATGTCCTTGCACTCTCCGATACCGCTCCCCCGACTATTGGGATGAATCTTGCTGCGGCAAACCTCATTGTCCTTCCCAGGATACCGTCCTTTGACAATGCGATCACATTCTGAAACGCTATCACCGCAGATGTTATACACATCACTATCCCGAACAACCATCCGACGGTATTCCTTATAAAATGAGAGAATCCGGAGAAATCAAAGCTTTTTGAAATATATGATACAACCGCAAGAAATGCGACGCATTTTATTCCCGGAACAAGCACCGATGTGAGCATTGCACCACATATGTTCAGCACGATCAACGTAGACGCATAATTTGATGCCGCGGCAGTCGGTGCTCCTGAGACAGAATACAGTGTCGTCATCACGGGAAGTGCAGACATCATGAAGTTCCGGAGTGCAAGAAACAATTGTTCAATACTATGAACGACCTGTGATACGACCGAGAAGCAAAAGCTGCAAAGGCAGATCTCTCCCGCATAAAGAGCGGCATTGTTCACGGTCATAAGACGCATAACGCCCAACATGAAGGTGAGCAATATCATTGATGCAAACACCTTTGAAAAGCCTGTCGTTGACTCTTTTATACCGTCAAAGAACGAGTCTCCTATGTTCTTGATTTCATCCCCCGACAGAAGGCTGTCAGCTTTTTCAAGGGCGTTTTTCGTTTCTGCTTCCACGGTTTGTGCCTTGCAATAAAAGGGCATCAGCACAGCCATCACAAGAATCAGAAATATACATCCCGCTTTTTGAGTACTTCTTTTTATCATTTACATTAAAAAATCAATGACGGAATAAATCAGATCTTCAAGTACGGGAACAACGGCAACACAGGATGCGCCCTTCCCGACAAGCTCTATTTTCGAAGCTATGGAATTCTCCCCCATATCCGAGCATATGTCTGATGCAATGCAGGTCAACGTGCCTATCGCCGCAAGTTTAAAAACCGTCTTTGCATAACCGCCTACTCCCTCAAGAGCAGACAGTTTTGAAAACAGCTCGGCAAGAGGTCGGAAATAACCAAGTGCAAAATATGTAAGTACCACAGCACATCCGACACCGACATATACCGAAAGTCCGTTATCAAGACGTTTTACAATTCCCGTTATTACAGCCGAGCATATAGCGATCCCTATGACAGCAGCAAAGCTCATATTCCGAAAATGCTCCTCACCGTTGACAAAAGTACTCGTATTTCTCCCAGGAGCATGACAAGTATCACGATTATCCCCGAAAGCGACACCAAAGCGGTAAGATCATCCTTTCCCGCCTTTGCCAGCATCTGATTCATACAGGCTACGAGTATTCCTATGCCTCCGATCTTCAGTATGATCCCTATATCCATCAAAGATATCCTTTCATTTGTTTTTACGTCACACGACAATGATACACACGAGAATTCCTATGACAGCTCCGAGCTTTGTGTAAAGTCCGCTTTTCAACCTGCATTCCTTTCTTGCTTTATCAAGTGATGCCTTTACAAAATCTATTGCATCATCGCACGCCCTGATCGGTTCTCTTGCATCTGTGCTTTTACCAAGCATGGAAAGAAGTGACATAAAAGCCGATGCCTCATCGACACATATTCCCTCATCAATTATCTTCATAAGCGTATCTGTCAGTTCTTCACGGGTTGCTCCGAGCATATGCACCGGAGCCTTCGAGAACACAAAACCCGAAGCTATCTCGTTGAACGGCATCCTGTTTTTTATGCCTATGCGTATCTTGAGAAGAAAGGCATACATCTCCTCAAGAATATCCCGCTTTTGTGTTTCCATGCCCGAATACCACGATCCTATTGCCGCACAGAACAATGTAACAATCATACATCCCACTATCTTCAAAAGTCCGTCCTCTCCGACACATCCGTTATCTCGCCCTGTCCTTGTGCGGCATTTTCCTTCATAAGATATACCGTTCTGAATACACCCTTTGAAAATGCGTTTCTCAGTCCTTTGCCGTACATGATATCGGAAAGTCCCTTTCCGTGCACCGATGCGGCAATATATACTCCGCCGGAATAGGCAGCACACAGAAGCTCCGTCTCTTTTTCACTGCCGATCTCATCAAATACCACTACCTCCGGTGACATTGTCCGTATAGCCATTTCAAGAGCCGTAAGTTTGGGCACACCGCTTATAACATCGCACAGACAGTTTCGCATATTTGCCTTGTCGTAAAGCTCGCCTCTTTCGTCAATTATACACACCCGTTTTGAAAACCCTCCGACACCGGTATCCGAGATACCTTTGGCAAATGCTTTCAAAAATGTGGTTTTTCCCATTCCCGGCGGCGATACGGCAAGTATCCCCATTACCTTTGACAAGCCTTTTTGGCGTATATATCCAAGGACACCGTCTGCCGCATCCGGGGAAAAGGTCGGTATTCTCACGGAAAGAGATGTTATATTTCTCTGCCCTGTATATGTGCCGTCTATAACGGTTCCGCTTCCGCAAAGACCTATCCTTACACCGCCGAAAGATATATACCCGTTCTTTATACTTTCCGATTGGGAATACACCGAGTCCTCGCACGCTCTCTGTACTATCAGCTCTATCTCCTTTTCATCCGAACGTATCTCTCTGCCGTTTACGTCATGCATCACGATATTTCCGGATAAGGATGTAAAAGAGCATGGACAGCCTGCACGTATGCGTATTTCGGATATGCTTTTTTTCTCCTCATGCGAAAGCCTGCTGTATGCGAACGCATATCTTTCCGGAAGAATGGAAAGTATTGCGGATATATACCGATCATCCGTCGAGGTATATCTTACCGTTTTGCATATCACGGATGCACATCTCCGCTCTCATCTGCTTCAGACATCAAACGATCCCACAGCACCTTATCCACAGCACCGCTTCTTTGAAGTCCGTTCCTTTTCTGATATGCCATAACGGCAAGCTCGGTTCCCGAATCAAATTCTCCGCTTATAGGGATGTACTGTTTGAAGCCGTCACGTTTGTTAATTGTATTGAGGGCATTCTGGATATATTTCACATGGCGTCCGTTTGCACCTCGTCTGACAGTTATTCCGGGGTATGGTTCGTAATTTCCGACAGTAGCCGATGCGGGTACTGTTGCGGATGAGTCCCTTTGTCTTGCGTTATTTATGAAGTTTACTATCTCAACTATTCTTGTCCAGGTAAGTGCGCCTATCACACCGTCGGGATCAAGATCGTAGTTTCTCTGAAATTCCCTTATTGCATCCGCAAATGCCTCATCAAATACCGTATTCACCTGCACCGTCGGGAGCTCTCCGTAATATTGCGCTATTATATTGTAATATCTTTTCATAAGTTCAACTCCTTGTCCCGTATCCCCCTGTGAAAGAGGTGTTCCGGGATATCTTTGATCGTCTCCCTGTTGTCTTACAGCCTCATTGATCTCATTCGATACCGAATAAAGTACATTCCATGTTGCTTCTCCGACTATACCGTCAGGCTCAAGTCCAAAGGTCCGCTGAAAACCGATAACCGCATTTTTTGTGTTTTCCCCGAAATAACCGTCAACGATAACATCCGGAACAGTCGGATAAAAGTACGACAGATATTCGAGAATGAACTGAAGAAGTCTTGTGTTGTCTCCGCTCGAACCTAAGGTCAGTATTTCGGAAGGAATACTGTCGGGAATGAATGTCTCGGTTCCTTCCGATGTTATCTCTCCGAGCTTTGTCACCGCGGAATATATCCTTGATATCTTGTACCAGGTCGCCTTGCCAACTATTCCGTCAACATTGAGGTTGAATATATTCTGAAAGCTCCTTACCGCACTGTCGGTCTCAGAACCGAATCTTCCGTTCAATCTGGTTATTTCCGGTATTGCGGGGTAATCTCTTCGTATTCTGTCAAGCTGTATCTGCATTTCAAGAACAGGCTGTCCCACGCTTCCGAGGCTGAGAGGTGTTCCCGGATATGATATCGGAGAATCGGCAATATTGTTTGTACTTACAAGCTCTATACGATCTCCGTAATAATTGCGTAATATTGCAAGAGCGTTATAGCCTCTTTCCGCAAGTCGCTGAGATCCCCATTGTGAAAGTCCGTCGCATGACGTTCTTATACCGTCGCAGTAACGTGCAAAGAACGGCTCGTAGTTTCCGTCCTTGCGGATGAATACGTTGAAGATATCGTCTACCGTACGGCTTATATTGTCATAGATGTTTCTTCCGTCAACAAAACTCTGATCAACCGTTGTGGAATTGGTTATGTCATAGGGATATCCGCGGCTTCTGTACCATTCGGTATATATCCTGTTGAGTGCAAAGGATATCTGAGCATATATGTTTGCACGTATCGCTTCCTCGTCCCATGTAGGGAATATCTCGCTTGAAGCTACATTTTTAATGTAATCGGCAAAAGGAACGGTCACATTTTCCGCAGAAGTATCCGACGGCGTTCCGAGATGTACCGTTATTGTTGAGGGGATCACCACCTCGGACAGAATATCCGTCACAAGTCCTTCGGTATATTCCTGCTCTCTCTGCGGAGTGCTTACTGCCGCATTCTGAGGAACTATGTATGTTTTTACAAGATCCTTTTCAAGATCACTTACATATGGTTCAAGATTTAACGGAAGCTCGCTCCGTATCCCCGGAAACACCTGAAAGCCTCTGACAAATACCGGAACAAAGCCTTCTGCCAAAACAAGGACATCAAAGGGATAATAAGCTCCGGATGCATCTGCCTGCCCAAAGGAATATTCGACACTTGGAGCCGCAAGCCTTATGCTCCCGCTTTTTCCGTCACCGCCTGTCACCGTGTATTGCTCGTAGTTGGTTTCGGATACATCCGAATCCGGATCGTAAGGCAGATCTGCGTATTCCGTTCCACGGCTCTTTTTTATGTATACTCTCGCTCCGGGGACAGGCATCGCGCTGTTGTATACACCTGTTCTGACATCAAAATATCCGTCTGTCACATTATTCATTCCTTTCGAAAAGTGATTTCATGTAAGCATATGACGGTACACTGCGGATTATTCCGCAAAAAGGTGATAAAAGAAAATAAATCGTTCGCTTGTTTGTGACAGGATTCTCGCCTTAAAGGTTCTATAATATATGCATACATGATACAAACGAAAACCAAAAAAACGGAGATTTAAAATGACACTCACAATATACGCGGACATCCTTTTCTTCATAAATTTTTTATCCGATTTTATTATAATATATCTTACGGGACTTTTCTCTGATACGGGGCTTCGACCTCTGAGAGCATTCATCTCCGCAGTAATCGGAGCATTGTGTGCTACCGCACTTCTGTCCCTCTCTTTCGGCGGAATATTCGCCTCGGCATTTGCGGTAGCATTCCCGATGATAATGTGCTTTATCGCATTCGGCAAAAGAAGCCACCGAGCCTTTTGGAATATTGTATTCTGCTTTTATATGTCTGCAGTCTTGCTTTACGGAGGTATGTATCTTATGATGACTCTTTACAATATGCTGTTCGGTCTGCCCGGCTTTACGGGACGGCTGATTCTTACACTTTTATTTGCCGCATTGGCACTGATCTTTTATTTGCTGTTCAGGAATCTCTGTCAAAGAAGTGTGAAGAAGGAGCACGGTCTTGTACAGGCAGAGCTCTGTGACGGGATAAGGACCTACAAGCTGGACCTTCTTACCGATTCGGGCAACATGGTCAAAGACCCGTTTTCTGCAAGACCGGTAATAATAATAAATCCGGAGCATATTTCCGCAGAGCTGCTTGCCGCCGTAACAGGCAACACCGCCGAAGGAGAACACACCGGATATGCCCACATAAAACCGAGAGTCATTCCGGTAAAAACAGTTTCCGGTACAACATTGCTTTATGCATTCCTTCCGCAGGCTATGTACATTATCCAAGACGGTAAAAGACATAAGACAGACTGTATAGTCGCAATAGACGGAAATGATAACCGTTTTTTCGGGAAAGACGGTATTATCCCCGCAGCACTTCTTGAAATGCTTTAATAAGCTGTGACATAAAAATAATTATAGAGAAAGGAAGGCTATATCATGAAAAGATCAAAGACAACGCAAAGGGCAATACATAAAAGGCAGGGACTGTTTTCAAGGATAATGTGTCTGTTTTTTTGCAGTGAAAACGAGGTGCATTATATCGGTGGTCCGGAAGTTTTGCCTCCGCCGCTTGAAGCCGGAGAGGAATCGGAGCTTGTTGCAAGGCTGGGAGAAAGTGCGGATACCGATGCGGAGATAAGAAACACGCTTATAGAAAGGAATCTTCGTCTTGTGGTGTACATAGCAAAAAGATTTGAAAACACAAAAATCGGAATAGAGGATCTCATCTCCATCGGCACGATAGGACTTATGAAGGCAATAAGCACTTTCAGAGCCGACAGGAACATAAAGCTTGCAACCTACGCATCAAGGTGTATAGAAAACGAGATACTGATGTTCATCCGTAAAACCGCACCGCAAAAGGCAGAGGTATCCCTCGATGAGCCTCTTAATGTTGACTGGGACGGCAACGAGCTTCTTTTATCGGATATCCTCGGAACAGATAACGATGAGGTACACAAGGGTATTGAAGCCAGAGAGGAAAAGCAATATATATACGAAGCTGTAAAAAAGCTCCCCGAACGCGACAGAAAGATAATATGTATGCGATTCGGTTTTCTTACCGGCGGAAGAGAAATGACACAGAAAGAAGTGGCAGATGCGCTCGGAATATCCCAGTCATATATCTCAAGGCTTGAAAAGAAGATAATCGCCAATCTCAGAACGGAAATACAGCACTTTTACATATAAAAAGGACTGCACCTCAACAGGTACAGTCCTTTGATGCCGGGCAGATCCGGTCTTGCTATTCTTTTTTCTGTGCAAAGGTAACAACGGAGACGACCATTCCGTCCTGCTTATACATTCCGAAATTACCGTCATATTTTTTGCTTATTTCATATATCGCACGAAGTCCCATGCCGTGGCGTTCCTTATCGTCCTTGGTAGTAAGTGCATCCGAGACGGAATCGGGGATATAAACATCATCCGGGCAGTATGTATTCTCTACCTTTATAATAAAGAAACCCTGTTGCTTTCCGAAGGTAATGAACACCTCACGCTTTCTGTTGCATTTTACGCAGGCTTCTTTTGCATTGTCAAGAAGATTGGACAATACACTTGTAAGTTCTCTGTCGGAAACGGGTATATCATGCATCTCCGCCTTGACACTTACCTTGAATTCTATATCGCATTTTTTCATTTCCTCGCTCTTGAGGGTGATAATGACATTTACAATATCATTGTCACAGCAGGAAAAAAGTGCGGTCGATCGGTTTACTTTATCAATATCGCTCAGAAGCTCGTTGCCCTTCTGAATGTCACCGTTTCGTATAAGTGTCATCGCGGTCTGAAGGGTATTGCTTATATCATGACGCAACACAGAAAGCTTTTCGTTGCTTTCAAGGGCGAGCTTGTAGTAATCGTATTCCATATCTGCCTTGGATCTTTCGAATTCCTGCTCTTTTTCGTCTATTGTAAGTCTTGTGGATGCAAGAATGACTCTTGTGCAGAAAAGGCTGAGCACCAGACCGGGTATCTGGAACACGGTTATGATGTAGACAAGTCCCGCAGAAGGTGTATCGGCAGCAAAGTATGCGATCATTATCATGGATATCTGAGTAATCATTATAGACAACTGCGTCATGGCAACGCGCCAGATCTCCCTTATTTTAGCCCTTCGCCTGAGAAGTATCGCAATGGGAACGATACCGGCAACAAATGCGGCAAGTGCAAGACTTATTATCGCTCTGTCCGGAGAATCATACACCATTATATTGTATCCGTATTTTAAAGCGACGATATTCACCGCCATGCCGAACAGCTCCCCTATCATGGACATGAGGATACTTTCCGCTATGGTTCTGACTTTACTTGTAATGCTTGCTTCAAAAAACAGCATCGCGGTAATTGATATTACAACAAGTACTCCGATAAACCTTACCGGTGGAACATATCTGAAGATATGCGAAACACTCGCCGACACCAACAGCGATAAGACAAGACCCATTTCGTTTATGATTCTCCCCTTACGCTTGACCTTCATGACACCGGTAAAATATACTATAGTAATTACGCTGTTGAAGATATGCAGTATCATATCAAAAATAAGACTCATGACAGAAGTCCTCCGAGATATACAGTATGCTTATCACGGGCAGGTGCAAAGCAGGAGCGACTCACCGGAAGCTCTTCACCTGTCACAAGCTCTATCTTCATGCCTATAAATGTCTCAATATAGCTCATATTTGCAATATAGCTCTTATGACACCGAACAAAACCGTCACCGAGAATTTTTTCTATCTCGTCAAGTTTTCCGTAGCATTCCGTAACACCGTCGATTTTGTAGAATCTGAGCTTTCTGCCCCGGCTTTCAACGTATTTTATTCTTTTCTTTCTGATACAGAGATTACCGCCGCCATAGGATACGAACATGATATCATCGTTTTCACCGGCAAGCTCGTTTTCGCACTTTTCAAGTGCAGCCTCAAGGGCATCCTTTTCAAATGGCTTTACAAGAAAGTGACTGGGACTTGACTTAAATATCCTTGTGGCATTTTCTATAAAGCCTGTCATGTAAATTATCTTCAGCTTGTCATTCTTTTTCTGAAGTGCGGAAAGAGTCTCTATAGCATCACCGTCGCCGAGACATATGTCCGAGATTATAATATCCGTTGCAAACAGTACACTCTGTGAAAGCGAACCGATACTGTCATAGGCGTAAAGCGTACAGTCCGGGCGAAGCTCCGTTACCATGCGTTTTACATCCTCCATTATCATTATATTGTCTTCAAGTATTGTTATTACCATTTATCTTTTCTGCGGCATCGTATATCATTGATATAAGCTTTCTGCCTGTGACCTCCATAAGCTCAAATGCTTTTCTCATAAGTACCTTATCATTTGTGTAGTGGACAAGATATGTGCCGCCCACCTCATATGTAAAATCGCCATCATAATCCACCTCGGCAAGAGCCTTTGTTACGGCATCCCAATCTATCTTCCCGAAATAAGGAAGAGTGTGAAGATCCCTCACATGGTCGGTGTCGTGTACATGCAGGGCGTGAAGTCCCGAGCCGATCTCCCGTATGGCGTTGTCAGCCGACTGACCTACAAGTCCGCAGTGACCGATATCAAGACATATCGTAAAGTATCTCGGATCAAGTGCATTGCAGTAATCCGCAAGATCACGTCCGTAGCTGCATACATTGGGAATTATTTTCGAATGATCAACCTGACTGTGTCCCCACATATTCTCAAGGGCGATCTTTATATTGTATTCCTTGCAGTATGGTTCGAGCCTGTTATAGAATTCCAGATTGAACTCCTTCTGTATACGCTTGTCGGGAACATCTATCGGGTGTACAACTATCTGCTGTGCACCGAGAATACCTGCCGCCTTTATCGAGTTTATAAGCTTTGGATATACTTTTGTATTGTATTCCTCCATTTTGGCTTTATCGTCCAAAAATCTGTATGTCGGGAACGGAGCATGGGCCTGATTGAAGCATATACCGCATTCCTTCGCAACAGAAAGAAGTTTCGCACAGGTCTTTTCCAGATTCTGATCGGAGAATTCCTCGTTGTATATACAGGTGATCAGATTCATGTCAAGAGCATCAAATCCGATATCGGCAAGAGTCCTTATACCTTCCTCATAGCCGAAAAGTTCAAAGAATTTATCTGTTGTGGTGGACAGTTTCATTTTTTCCTTCATTATTTCTATATTTCCTTTTTTACCGTCGGGATCAAAATGCGACTTTTACAACTATCTTTTTCACATTGCTTTCTCTGCCTTCAAAGGCAAGTCCCGGCATATGCAGGTCGTTGGGAAAGAACACTGCGAAATCACCGTCTTCAAGGACAAGCTTTCCGCCTTTATCGGTCTTTTCATAGAATGCGGCTTCCGTCTCTTCGCTGTACTCTGTTTTTACAGTACCCTTTGAGATATCGCAGACACCGATCTCCTCTATGCCGCTTATCACATACTGGATATCAATATATTTTCTGTGAGCCTCAAACACGGCACCGTCATGCGGTTTTGAGGTGTATTCCTGCACCATGGCGAAAATATTTGTTCCGTCTATCTCATATTTCCCGACAGGGAGATCTTCCGAGACGGCTTTTTTTATGAAGTTGAAGCCTTCGGCGATGCCTTTGTAAAGAGATGTGTAATTATCGCTGTTTGCTATTATATCAAATATCATTTTTTTACCACCTTTATCTGTTATTTATATACCGAAATTAACGATGTCAATTAAAAAGTATCGTAATTTTCGTATTCGCCTTTTACGTAAAAATAAAAATTCGTCATTGTTGTCTGCTCATACGGAACAACATACACGGATGCTATTCCAAGTGTCACAACACACAACAATCCCCATCCGATAAATGAAAGCTCAAGAAGAAACAACTCCATTCTGTGACCTTCCATCATCCGTGCGGATTTATTTATTGCATCAAGCGCATCAATGCCCGGTTCATCAGCCATTATGTACATTGCCATGGAATATGAAAGCGACTTGATAATACCGGGGATAATAAACAAAAGAGACCAAAGGAAGGTGAAAAGACTGACAAAAAATTGCACCTTGAAAGCATCAAAGAATCTGTTAAAGCCCTTGAAAACATCCCCTATCTCTATTTCCCAATCAGAAGCAATGGTTATATATATCATCGTAAGACCTAATGTAATTGCCGGTGATATAACGAAATAAGCCGCAATACTCCCGATGATTGGAATAAGATTTACAACGCAGAGAATAACAACAGCAATAAGATTCACAAAGAACAATTCCCCGATCTTTCCGCTTATCTGCCTTTTGGCAGCCAATTTGAGATCATGTATTGTCATAAAGCTATCCTCCAAAATAGTATACTAATATTATATCACTTTATCGGACTTATGTCAATACTATACAACATCTAAACAAAAAAAGCTCCTATAAACAAGGAGTGTCTTTACGGAAATGCAAAAGAATAATGTATTCAATACTTCCTACTTATTCACTATTACTTTCCAAAAATGGGCAGGGAATTTCAGGAAAAAGCGAATAAGGAATAGAAAATAAGTAAAATCGACAAGATTCTTCGTCGAACCTTGCCGATTTCTGGCGCGTCACGAGGGACTCGAACCCCCGACCTACTGGTTCGTAGCCAGTTACTCTATCCAGCTGAGCTAGTGACGCATTCGCACTCAATGAGTACTTTGATATAATACCACATTTTATCTTATTTGTCAAGGGTTTTTATAAAATTATTTTCTTTTCAAGGAAATCAACAAATAAATCGGGATTTAATCATTTGTGTTGTGTATTTTTATAGTCATCACAGAGATGCAAATATCTCGTCTATCTTTTCTTTTGCGGCAAGATCGCTTGAGAACGCAGTTGCCGCACCGCAGGCTGTGCCGAGCTTCAGGGCATAGTCATAATCCTTTTTTTCCATGTATCCCGCAATAAAGCCTGCGACCATTGAATCGCCCGCACCGACGGAATTTACCGCCTTGCCATTAGCCGCACCTATTCTGTGTACCACATTATTCTCGGAGACAAGAAGTGCGCCATCCTTTGCCATTGATACGAGAACATTTCGTGCGCCCATTTTGCGAAGCTCTTTTGCATATGTAATTATCTCATCCTCATTTTCAGGCACAGTCCCGAATATTTCTGAAAGCTCAAATGTGTTGGGTTTTATAAGAAACGGCTTATATTTAAGAACATTCACAAGCAGCTTTCCGCTTGCATCAACGACAGCACAGATATCTTTATCGGCAAGCATTTCGAGTATGTCGCTGTATGCCGTGGATGGCAGACTTCCGGGAATGCTTCCCGCAAGGATCAGGCAATCTCCGCTTTCAAGGCTGTTTATTTTTTCAAAGAAAGCAGAAAGTTCAGCCGATGAGATATCCGGACCTTTGCCGTTTATTTCGGTCTCATAAGATCCCTTGATCTTTACGTTTATCCTGGTATTTCCCGAAGACAGCTTTACAAAGTCGGTTGTTATCCCCTTTTCTTCAAGGCGTCTTTCTATCTCTGCACCGGTAAATCCCGCAACAAAGCCCAGCGCCGTTGACTTTATGCCAAGCTCTTTAAGTACAAGGGAGACATTTATTCCCTTTCCCCCGATATATAATTCTTCGGATGAGCTTCTGTTTGTTCCGCCTAAGGATATATCTCCCGTATGCATGATATAATCAAGTGCGGGATTGAATGTGACGGTGTATATCATTATACCACTTCCTTTTCGGGTATTATACATCATTTATTTCCATTTAACAAGTACTATTCCGAAAAAAACCCGATCTTGAACCAATAGTTGACATATTTTGCAAAATTATTTTAATTTATACCACGATTGTTCACAGTAAACGTGGTATAATAAGAGAAGAAATACGGACCATACTCCGAATAAAGAAAAGGATGTCAGAAAATGTTCAACACCGTTTCGGAAAAGATAAGATCTATAAGGACAGACAACGGCATATCACAGAGAGAGCTTGCAAAAAAGCTCGGACTTTCCAACCGGGCAGTATCCAAATGGGAAAACGGACTCTCCTACCCTTCAACGGAAAACCTTATAAAAATAGCCGAAGTGTTCTCCGTTCCGCTTGAGTATTTCTTTGAAAAGGCAAAGCAGGAAAGCGAAAAGAAGAATGATACGCCCGCAAAAGGAATGGAATCCTTATCCGAGCTTTATAAGACCGGTGCGGGACCTTCAAGCTCTCACACCATGGGACCGGAAAAGGCGTGCAGGATATTTGCGGACAGAAACGACAACGCCGATTCATTCAGGGTGATACTTTACGGATCGCTTGCAAAGACAGGTAAAGGACACGGTACGGATGTTGTTATAAAAAAGACATTTCACCCAAAGCCCGTTGAGGTCATATTCGATACATCTGTCCCGCAGGTTACTCTGCCTCATCCCAATACTATGGACATCATCGCTCTGAAGAACGGCAGAAAGGCAGATGCGGCAAGAGTTATGAGTGTCGGCGGCGGAAGCATAGTATCGGATAACTTCAACATTCCCGTTCCATCTCTCATTTATCCGGAGACAAGCTTTAAAGAGATAGCCGAATACTGCAGAAAGAACAAGCTGCGTCTGTGGCAATATGTTGAACGCCGTGAAGGTGAAGGCTTTTCCGAGCATATGGCAAACATATGGGACACAATGAAGGATTCCATCAACCGCGGACTTGAGGATGAAGGCGTTCTTCCGGGAGGTCTCGGTGTGGTAAAAAAGGCAAAGACACTTTATAATTCACAGCACATCGACGAAAGTGCCGAAACACGCGAAAACAGAATAGTCTGCTCCTATGCCTTTGCGGTAAGCGAGCAGAATGCATCCTGCGGAAAAGTTGTAACCGCACCCACCTGCGGTGCTTCCGGCGTTGTTCCCGCCTGCCTTTACTATCAGCAGCAGAAGCACGGCTACAGTGACGTTCAGGTGATACGCGCGCTTGAAGTTGCGGGAGTTATAGGAAATCTGATAAAGACAAACGCATCCATCTCCGGTGCACAGCACGGTTGTCAGGCAGAGATAGGCACTGCGTGTGCAATGGCAGCTGCAGCTCTTGCGGAGCTTTTCGGAC
>SVQR01000210.1 GCA_015065225.1 Oscillospiraceae bacterium
ATTGACATTTTACTTTTGGGGTAATATAATAATTATGTATGTAAAAATTTCCACTGTTCCGGAGGTCTTCTCTTGAATATTAACTTTAAAGGCTCGGATATCTCCCTGAATGTTTCGGATACGGGAAGCGGTGATGCGGTGCTTATATTGCACGGCTGGGGAACGAGCATGAATGTATATAAAAGCATCATAGACTATCTCACCCCATATAAGCGTGTCATCTCTTATGATATTCCCGGATTCGGAGACAGCTCTGTGCCGTCGTTTGCTTTTTCCACGGATGATTATGCGGATCTTGCACTTGCCGTTCTCGGTGAGCTTGGTATTAATAAGGTATCTCTCGTCGGTCATTCCCATGGCGGCAGGACTATACTTAATCTTGCATCGCGCGATGATACGGGAGTTGAGATAGATAAAATAATCCTTATTGATTCTGCCGGTATCGTTCCGAAGAAAACGCTTATGCAGAAGCTGAGAGTAAAAAAGTATAAGCTCGGTAAGGCTGTACTCTCCTTTGCACCTATAAAGAAGCTGTTCCCGGATGCGATAGAGAAGTACAAGTCAAAGCACGGCTCTGCCGACTACAAAGCCGTCGCAGGTACTGTCCGTGACAGTCTTGTAAAGATCGTTAACGATGATTACAAGAACAGAATGGCAAATATAAAATGTCCGACTCTTCTCATATGGGGTACAAAAGACGATGCCACTCCCCTTTCCGATGCGGAATTTATGGAAAAGACCATTCCGGATGCAGGGCTTGTTAAAGTCGAGGGCGGCTCTCACTACAGCTTCCTTGATAACCCCGGACTTGTTAAAAGAGTCATATTCTCATTTCTCAATATCAAAGAATAAAGAAAGGTAATACTTATGCTTGATAATGCAGTACTTTTAACCGTTCTTTCAATAGTTTTCAGAATTACCGCCATACTCGGATATGTGCTGTCCATGACATATTATATGCATATGTTCCAGCTGAACTCCTATAAAGCGTCGGTACAGATGAAATGGCTTCGCGAGAACTTTATCGGCGGATATCTTGTGAGGGTAGTTCCTGCGGTGATATCGCTGGCAGCATCTTTTTTCGGTGCGATAGGTCTTATCATTGCCATACTTGCAAATATATCCTTCTTTATAAGAAACCTTCCCGTCAAAGCTAAAAAGCCGCTTGTATTTACGGCAAGAGTTAAACGGATGATAGCTACCTTCCTGATACTTTCCGTATTGATCATAGTTCCGGTATCTTACTTTACGGGAATGCTGTTTATTTATTCGGCGATACTGCTTCTGCCATGCTTTATCATCCTTGTTGCGAATTTTCTCAACAAGCCCATTGAGAAGGCTGTCGGCAACCACTATATAAATGAAGCAAAGGCTAAGATAAACGCACTTCCCAACCTTATTGTTATCGGCATTACGGGAAGCTACGGAAAAACAAGCACGAAGTTCTATCTTCAGAAGCTCCTTTCTTCAAAATACAATGTTCTTATGACTCCCGAAAGCTATAATACCACAATGGGCGTTGTAAAGACGGTGCGTGAACAGCTTGATGCGACATATGACATCTTCATCTGCGAGATGGGTGCGAAGAATGTCGGCGAGATCAAAGAGATTTGCGATATAGTAAAGCCTAAATACGGTATCATCACATCCATAGGTCCTGCGCATCTTGAATCCTTCAAATCTATGGAAAACATTGTAAAGACTAAATTCGAGCTTTGCGATGCTCTGCCGGATGACGGTATCATCTTCCTCAACGGTGACAACGAGTATATTGCAAAGCATACACCTTCAAGAAAGGCTGTATATTACGGTACGGAAAACAAGGAGCTTGAAAAGGTATTCGGCGACAATATTTCCGTTTCGGATAAGGGTACATCCTTCACAGCTCATACGGAAGCCGACAGCTATGACTATGACACAAAGATACTCGGAAAGCACTCTGTTGTAAATATTCTCGGATGCATTGCGATGGCAAGATTTCTCGGATGTGATGCAAAGCAGCTCGTGCTTCCGGTAAAGAGGCTTGAAACCGCTCCTCACAGACTTCAGCTAAGACCCGGAAATGAGGTCACCATAATTGATGACGCCTTCAATTCCAATCCTTCGGGAAGCCGTGCGGCACTTGATGTTCTCGGAGCTTTCAGCGGTGTTAAGATAATGATCACTCCCGGCATGGTTGAGCTTGGTGATATGGAGGATAAGTACAACTGCGAATTCGGTGAGTATGCCGCACAGAAGTGTGACTATGTTCTCCTTGTGGGCGAGCGTATTACAAAAAGCATTGCAAAAGGACTTGAAAACAAAAATTATCCGAAAGACAGATACTTTACTTTTGCGAAGGTAACGGAAGCTATAGCTTTTGCCAACGGTCTGGAGGCTGGCAAAAAGAAATATGTTCTTCTTGAAAACGATCTTCCGGACAACTATTGATAAAACCATATAAAATATATTTGAAAGGCTGATGCAAATGATACTTAAGACAAAGATAGGTGTTTTCTTCGGCGGTCGTTCCACCGAGCATGAGATCTCGGTAATTTCCGCTATGCAGGCGATCGCCGCCTTTGACAGGGAAAAGTATGATGTCATTCCCGTGTATATCACCAAGGACTGCAAGTTCTATACCGGCGAAGCGGCAGGTAAGATCGAAAATTACAAGGACATTCCCGTACTTTTAAAAACTCTTACAAGAGTCACTCTTGAGGGTGAGAACGGCAAGCTCAATCTTATCTCCTACCCTGCTCCCATATTCGGAAAGGGACTTGTGGACACAATTGATGTTGCGTTCCCTGTTGTTCACGGAACAAATGTCGAGGACGGTACGCTTCAGGGATATTTCCAGAGTTTTGGTATTCCTTATGCGGGATGTGATGTTCCTTCATCTGCTCTCGGAATGGATAAATTTGCTTCTAAGGCTGTAATGAAGATGTGCGGTCTGCCCGTTCTTGACTGTGTGAGGGTTACGGCAAACGAATACACCATGGATGAGGACGCTGTTATTGCAAAGGTCGAGTCTCAGACAAGATACCCCGTTATAGTAAAGCCGGTAAATCTCGGATCAAGCATCGGTATAAAGAAAGCCGATGACAATGCGGCGCTTCGCGAGGCTCTTGAATATGCCTTCGGATTTGCAAATCTTATCATTGTTGAGGATGCGGTACAGAATCTTCGCGAGATAAACTGCTCGGTTCTCGGAAACAAGGAAGACTGTGAGGCTTCCGTTTGCGAAGAACCTCTCAATGCTACGACGATACTTACATTTGAGGACAAGTATCTGGCAGGCGGAAAGAGCGGCGGTGTAAAGGGCTCAAAGGGAACAAGTGCAGGTATGGCTGATACAAAGAGACAGTGTCCCGCAAACATCCCCGATGAGCTTCGTGACAAGATACGGGGCTATGCTAAGAAGACCTTTGAAGTTCTCGGCTGCAGCGGTGTATCAAGAATAGACTTCCTTATGGACAACGAAACAAAGGAAGTATGGGTAAATGAGATAAACACCTGTCCCGGCTCGCTCTCCTTCTATCTCTGGGAAGCAACAGGTATTAAATTCAACGAGCTTCTTGACAGGATAGTTAAGATCGCTCTTGCAAGGGCGAGAGATGAGAAGAATCTTACATTCTCCTTTGATACAAACATTCTTCAGGGTATAAGTCTCGGCGGTGCCAAGGGTGCTAAGGGCGGAGCAAAATCCTGATCCGATGCAATAAAATATACCTTTGATGAAAAATACGGTATTGACAAATTGCTGACAAAGTACTATAATACATTATTGGAAAAAACAGAAAGGACATATTATCATGAACATTTTAGTTACGGGCGGAACAGGCTACATCGGTTCCCACACTTGCGTAGAGCTTATCAAGGCAGGTCACGACGTTGTTATCGTTGACAATCTTTGCAACTCCAAGATAGAGGTGCTTGACTACATCAAGGAGATCACAGGCTACACCTGCAAGTTCTATGAATGTGATATTCTTGACAGAGAAGGTCTCAGGAAGGTATTTACCGAGAACAAGATAGACAGCGTTATCCACTTTGCAGGTCTTAAGGCTGTAGGCGAATCCTGTGCAAAGCCCCTTATGTACTACAGAAACAACATCAGCGGTACTGTTATCCTTTGCGAGGTTATGGCTGAATTCGGCGTAAAGAGCATCGTATTCTCCTCTTCCGCAACAGTTTACGGTATTCCGAAGGAAGTTCCGCTCAAGGAAGATTTCCCCCTTTCCACAACAAATCCCTACGGCTCAACAAAGCTTATGATAGAGGGCATCCTCAAGGATCTTTACAATGCTGACAACGAATGGGACATCACTGTTCTTCGTTACTTCAACCCCATCGGAGCACACGACAGCGGACTTATCGGTGAAGATCCCAACGGTATCCCGAACAACCTTATGCCTTACATAACAAAAGTTGCATCAAAGCA
>SVQR01000211.1 GCA_015065225.1 Oscillospiraceae bacterium
AATTAAAGAAAAACTTGGGTGGATGAGTCCGGTACAATACCGCCTCAACATCTTGGCTGCATAAAAATAGTGTAGCAGTCATAAAACTACTACACTATTGAAAGTCTAACTTTTGGGGGTCACATCAGACTGCAGTCCCGTTTTTTGTATCTTTATAAATCTGAAGCATTCTCAAACTGTGAATAATAAAGCTCAGAATAAACACCGTTTTTCCGCATCAGCTCATCATGCGTTCCCATCTCGACAATACCGCCGTCTTTAAGAACGATTATCTTATCGGCATGACGCACCGTTGATAGTCTGTGTGCTATTACAAAGCAAGTCTTGTCCTTCATGAGCGTTCGCATGGATTCCTGTATCTGAAGCTCTGTTTCCGTGTCAACATTGGAGGTCGCTTCGTCAAGGATGAGCATCTTTGCATCCAGAAGCATGGCTCTTGCAATGGTTATAAGCTGCTTTTGTCCCTTTGAGATATTTATGCCGTTGTCGGTAAGTACCGTATCGTAACCGTCGGGAAGCCGCTTTATATAGCCGTGTATCTTTGCCGCCTTTGCCGCATTTTCAACCTCTTCCCTTGTTACGTTCTCCTTGCCGTAGGCGATATTCTCAAAAATAGTCCCACCGAACAGCCATGTATCCTGAAGCACCATGGAATAGCATTTCCTGAGGCTATCCCTTGTGACTCCGTATATGCTCTCGCCATCAATTTTTATATCTCCCGACCACACATCGTAAAATCTCATCAAAAGATTGATTATGGTTGTCTTTCCAGCACCGGTAGGGCCGACTATCGCTATCATCTGTCCGCTTTTTACGTCAAGATCGAAGTTCTTTATTATCTTCTTTCCTTCGTCATAGCCGAAATCTACGTTTTCAACAGCCACATCACCGTATATACCTTCCAGCACCTTTGCCGTATCCGCATCGGCTTTTTCCGGAAGCTCGTCTATAAGTCTGAATATACGCTCGCCTGCGGAAAATGCCGACTGAAGATCGCCTGCGATGTTTGCTATCTCGTTTATGGGACCGGAAAACTTTCTGGAATAAAGCACGAATGATGATATATCACCGAGTCCCAATCTTCCGTAAAGGAAAAGTATCGCTCCGAAAATAGAGATAAGTGCAAGGGATATATTGTTTATCATATTGATACCCGGACCGTTCAGAGTGCCGTAGTATTCCGACTTGGTATAAGCCTCCACAGCCTCGTCGTTTTTGACAGAGAATCTGTCAATGACGGTCTTCTGACGGAAATACGCTCTTGTTGTCTTCTGCCCTCCGAGCATCTCCTCCACAAAGCCGTTCATCTCACCGAGCTTTGCGCTTCTCCTTTTGAAAAGAGGACGTACCAATCTTGTGACGGTAAAGGTAAAGACAGCCGAAAGAGGTATTGTAACCACAAACACAAGTACAAGCGACGGAGCTATCGTGACCATCATTATAAACGAGCCGACTATCGTTATAATGCTTTTGCATATCTGGATAAAATCCGTTGAAAGTGTAGCATTCACCGTATCTATGTCATAGGATATGACGCTGATGATGTCACCTGTCATGTGCTTGTCAAAAAAGCTGACCGGAAGGGATGTCAGACGTTCAAAAACATCACGTCTCATCTTTGATATGGTATTCTTGCTGATAAGGTTTATGATGACCGTGAGGATATAGGAAAGCACTGCCGATACAGCATAAAACACTATCATCAGCTTTACATAGTACCAAACCTTACCGAAATCAGCCATTCCCGCCTCGGTGCCGATAGCATCTATAGCCTTACCGGAAAGTTCGGGGCCTGCAAGTGCCAGGACATTGCTGACAATTACCATTACAGCCGCAAAAAGAAGCAGCAGCTTGTAGTCGTAAAGATATCTCCAGAGCCTCAGGATGACAAATTTCTTCTGCCCCTTTGACATTTTTGTCGCTCTTGAGTAGGTACGCGGATCATCTCGTTTTGTCTGACGGTTGTTCATGCCTGTACCTCCTCTCTGTGTGCACCCATCTGAAGGTCGGCGATACGTCTGTATGCCGCACAATCCTCCATAAGCTCATCGTGGGTGCCTTTGCCGATGACAGCACCGTCATCAAGGACAAGTATCAGATCGGCATTCTTTACGGAGCTTACTCTCTGAGCGATAATAACAGAGGTAATCTCACCGTAATTCTCGGAAAGAGCCTTTCGAAGCTGTGCATCCGTTTTATAGTCAAGTGCACTTGAAGAATCATCAAGTATGAGTATATCGGGATTTCCCGCAAGAGCTCGTGATATGAGAAGTCTCTGCTTCTGACCGCCCGAAAGGTTTGAGCCTTTTATGGTGAGCATATGATCGTAGCCTTCGTCAAGTTCGGAAATAAAATCAAAGCTCTGTGCACTCTTTGAGGCTTTTATTATATCCTCATCGGATATCTCACGCCCGAAGGCAATATTCTCCCTTACGGTATCCGCAAAAAGAAAATCGCTCTGGAAAGCAGCACCGAACATAGTATGAAGTCTCGCTTCGGGAATCGTGCGGATATCCTCGCCGCTTATCCTGATATTGCCGCCTGTAACATCGTAAAAACGCATGAGAAGATTTATTATGGTGGATTTACCGCTTCCCGTCGAGCCTATGATACCGAGAGTCTGTCCCTTCATAAGTCCGAAGCTGAGACCGGAGATATTATCCTCCCTGCCGTTGTATGAAAAGGATACATCACGGAATTCGATATGATACTTGCTGTTTGTATCCGCAAGAAGTCCCGCTTTGGGAAGTACCTTCATATCGTTCTCCGCTTCAAGCACTTCCTCTATTCTTTGTGCCGAAGCCATACCTTTGGTGGACATTACGAATATCCTTGTAATACCCAGCATGGCGTTGAGCATGATGGTAAAATATGACAGAAAGGCAATTATCGTACCCGGCTCGGTCTGCCCCGCATTAACCCTGTAAGCACCTACAACCACCACTGCAACAAGACCGATATTGAGTATGAGAGTTGTCATGGGATTGGATATTGCCATAACATCCGATGCTTTTCGTTCGGTGGAAGCGAGCTGTTCATTGACGGAGTTGAATCTCTTTTTTTCGTATTCCGTCTTTGAAAGAGCTTTTATTACCCTTATGCCGGTTATGTTCTCCTGCACCGTTTTTACAAGTATATCCAGTTTTTCCTGAACCGTCGTATATATCGGGACACCGACCTTTGTAACAACTATGACAACGATACATACAAGCGGAAGCATAGCCGCAAGCACCAGCGACAAAGTCACATCCATCATCATTGTAAGGATTATACCGCCTATAAGAAGTATGGGAGCACGCACGCCCATTCTCTGTATGCGGTTCATGAACTGATTGACATTGTATGTATCCGAGGTAAGTCTTGATATAAGTGAGCTTTCGGTAAATTCGTCACACTTTTTTGATGAAAGGTACGTTATCTTTGAGAACAGATCATATCTTATCTTTCTTGTAGCCTTGCCCGATGTCGTCGCTGCCATTCTGTTGGCGGTAACATTGAATATAAATGCGAAAAGCGAGCATACCACCATCATGACACCGAGAATAATCACCATACGAATATTGCCCGTGGGAACTACATCGTCAATTATCTTTTCAAGAAGGAATGGCAGGAACAGCTCTAATATTGTAGCGGCAAATTTTATTATAAGCCCTATGACTATACCTGCAAAATGAGGGCGGACATACTTCATTATCAGCTTCATTTTTCGTCATCCTCCCTCCCGGCAACATAATCCCTTGCCTTTTCGAGTATTGTGCCGAGAGCTTCAAGCACAAGCCCGGAACTTTCCTCGGAAAGACCGTCTGTCACGGTACTGTTCCATTCGCGAAGTATCAGCTTTATCTCCTCGCAGAGCTTTATTCCCTCCTCTGTCGGATAGACCAGCTGTACACGCCTGTCCTTTTCGGACGGAACTCTTTTGACATATCCCTTTTCTTCAAGCTTTGCGACCTTGCGTGAAGCGTTGCTCTTGTCTATGCACACACGTTTTGCTATCTCATCCTGAGACATTCCCGGTTTTTTTGATACCTGAAGGATTATCGAGTCCATTGTACCGTGTATCCCGTATTCTTTAAGTCTGTCGTTACGGTAAAGTCTTGCACATCTTGCAATAACGTTTATGCTTCCCATAAGTGTGGGCATCGTATCATCCTTTCGTGAAAAATAGTTGCATTTGCAACCATTATGCAATGATTATACTCCTACTGTCATGATTTGTCAATAGATAAAGTAATGAATAAGATAGGTTTTTATAACGAAATATGTAATATCGCACAAAAATCCCTATCGTTCTTGTGGGAAATTATATAATAAGTAGAATTCCTACAAACTCAGAGGGAAATGCTTGACA
>SVQR01000212.1 GCA_015065225.1 Oscillospiraceae bacterium
CACAGGTACATATCCGCCCGGTCCCGACAGCGAAAAGTATAACGAGATGCTCTTTAAGGACGCACGCATAGACTGCATGGCAACAAAGGCTCTGGGAGCAAATATCACCATCATGCACAATACAACAACAATATTCTGGAAGCCGGAAGCAGACCCCAAGGATATGCGTCAGGGCAACTTCGATATGTTCATGAAATATCTTGAGTATGCAAAGAAGTACGATGTAAAGATAGCAACCGAGACCTTCGGTGATGCTCCCAATTTCGGCACTGTCGACTTTTTCGGTGACATTTCCGAGTTCCTCATGACATACAACCGTATTTGTGCGGTGGATGACTACGATAAATACCTCGGCATATGTGCCGATACGGGACACTCCAACAAGGCTACACGCTTTAACAATAATCCGTCACCTGCGGATGTTATAAGAATGTGCGGCAAGAATCTTATCGCACTGCATCTCAATGACAACGATACGTTTACAGACCAGCACAAGATACCCGGTACGGGTACTATCGACTGGAAGGATGTATTTGATGCCCTTGATGAGATAGGATACAGCGGCAACTACAACATGGAAGTAAGTCTCGGCACTATCAGCAAGAATCTTCTTATCGAAACGGGAGATTTTGCCGTTAAGGTAATGAGGAATATGCTTCGTGAAAGATACGGAGAAGACTGAATACGGAATCCGTAAATTCAACCAAGGAGAATCACCATGAAACTTTCAAGTAATTTCATTTACTTTCACAACGAGCTCGGACTTTATAAGGCTATAGACATCTTCTCCGAAGCAGGCTTTGAAGGAATCGAATTCAATCTTGACCTTGAAGAGTATTACAGCGATAAGCATGACGCGAATTTTTTCAGGGAAGTCCGCAATTATGCGAAAGAAAAAGGCATAGAGTTTCGCCAGGCACACGCCCCTTTTGCCTCAAGCTATGATGATGCTGAAAAGACCGCAAAACGCTTTAACGAGATCGTAAAGAGCATAGAATATGCATCGCTTCTCGGGACACAAATGCTGGTGGTACACCCTTGTAAGCATATCGCATATCGAAAGGGCGAAGAAGAATGCAGAGCTATTACGGAATATAATGTCGATTTCTACAAAAGACTCGTCCCTTATGCGGAAAAGTACGGTGTAAAGATAGCCATAGAGAACATCGGCGGATGTATCACCGAGACTCCGCAGGGGCTTTGTGCCCTCATTGAGGAGCTTGACGATCCTGTTTTCACCGTCTGCTATGATGTCGGACACGCAAAAGTCTGCGGTGTGGATCCCGCGGATATGATACGCAAGCTCGGAAAGCATATCGGCTGCACTCACATCCACGACAACGACGGGAAAGGCGACAATCATACTCTCCCCTTCTACGGAAGCTCTATAAACTGGGATGAAGTCATGAAGGCTTTTGCCGATATCGGCTATGAGGGTGATCTCAATTACGAAGCGGGAGCTTTTGTAAAATATGCACCGATCAGGCTTCGTGCGGAATCAGCAAAATATATGGCTGCAATCGGCAAACATCTTATTGAAAAATTTGAAACTTATAAGAATTAAAGGGGATATATATGAAAATAACCCACGACTTCCATCTTCACACCCATCTGTCCCTTTGTGCTCCCGACAAGACGGGTACGATAGAGAATTACATAAAAAACGCAAAAGCTCAAGGCATCAAAAAGCTCGGTATTACCGACCACTTCTGGGGAGCTTCTCCCGCAGATCCGGAATATTTCGGGCAGTGTAAATCCAATGCCACAAGGTATTATACCGTACAGAATTTCGAGTACATATCACAGTCAAAAAATGATTTTCACTTTGCAGAGGATAGCGGCGTAAAGCTTTATTTCGGTGCGGAAGCGGAGTATGATCCGTTCCGCCACAGTGTTGCGATAACACATGAGCAGGCAGAGCAGATGGATATTGTGATAGTACCCAATTCGCATACGCACATGGTCATGCCGAAGGCGTTTTATGAGCCTGTGGAAAAGCATAAGGAATTTATGTTCAATGCCTTTTACGACATTCTGGACTGTGAATTTTCAAGGTATGTAACCGCAATTGCACATCCCTTCACGGCGGTGGCTTGTCCCTACGGAAAGATACCCGTATTCGATGCGATAACAGACGATGAGTTCCGATTTGCCTTTGACAAGGCGGCAAACAAGGGTATCGCCATGGAGATAAACCTTGCCGCCATGACACGTGAGGACGACACAAAGACAATAGACTACTACAAGCCTGAGATGCGGATGCTGCGTATCGCCAAGGAGTGCGGATGTAAATTCACCTTCGGAAGCGATGCACATATCATATCCGAGCATAAGAATCTTTCTGCCTTTGACGAGGCGGCAGATGCACTCGGACTTTGTGAGGATGATATAGCAGAGATCGCAAGATAAAGGAAGGAATTCGGCAATATGAAAAAGAAGATAAGCCTTGCAACATCAACTTTTCCGAGGTATCACAGCCTCAAGGAAACATTCACGCTTATAAAGAAGGCAGGTGCGGATGCTGTCGACCTTGACCTTTCCACGGGAAGATTTGATATTAAAAATCCAAATTCCGTATACGCCAAGAGTGAAGACGAATTCTGCACATACTTCACGGATCTTAAAAAGCACGCAGATGATATAGAGCTTGAGGTCGGACAGACTCACGGCAGAATAATAGCCTATTATCACGATATGCCGGAGGATTTCATAGAAAATCACACCAAAAACGCAAGGCTGGACTGCTATGCGACAAAGCTTCTGGGCGCACCGGTAACGGTATTCCACGGCTCGAATTCTTTCCGTAATCCGCCGGACAAGGCAACACCGGAAATGATGCGTTCTATGACCTTCGATATGTTCCGCAGCTGTATCCCCTTTGCACGGGAGTTCGGTGTAAAGATAGCGACAGAAACCTTCGGAAGAATCGCACAGCTTGGCGGCATAATGGACTTTTTCGGCGACCTTAACGAATTCCAAATGATGTATAACCGTCTATGCGCCATAGAGGATTTCAAGGATCATTTCACCATGTGCATGGACACGGGACATACAAATATGTGTACGCTCAGCGGATATCCGTCACCTGCGGATGCGATACGTATCCTCGGCAGCAATATCACCTGTCTGCATCTGCATGACAATCCCGCCGAACGTGACAGGCATATGCTTCCGGGTACGGGCAATATCGACTGGAAGGCAGTCCTTTCGGCACTTGACGATATCGGTTACAAGGGCAACTACAATCTTGAGCTTGTGCTGGGCTTCTTCGGTGAGAACGCGGAGATGGTGTACGCTACGGCGGAGTTTGGTGTTAAGATCATGAGGGATATGCTGAAGGCGCATTACGGCGAGATATGATCACATGGACAAGGGAGCTCTGCGGTTCTCTTGTCTTTTTTCAATATCTTGACAAGCTGCACTATGTATGTTATAATGAGATCATAGAGAAAATCAGGAGGTACCGAATGAAAAAAACAAAGAGTCTTTTTTGTGCATTGCTGAATCTTATACCTCTTCTGCTTACATTTCTTTTTCTATACAGAACAGGATACAAAGCCTCACTTGCCGCCATCCCGATGTGGCTGATCATCTGCTTTATAAACTTCAGACTATCCTCGGGAAGAATTTCATTCGTTCTGCATTGCTTGCTGACCGTATTCTTTTCCGGCATTACGGAATGGACAGCAACCATCCTGTACTATAACAGAATAAGCTCGGACAGCGAAACTCTTCTTGTCGGATGGGTACTCGGTGTATTTGTGACACTTACGGTGATCGTTTTCTCTGTCGCTCTTCTATTTTTAAAGAGATCCGACAAGTCAAAAGACACCATCATCGAATCATCATCCGCCGAAAGATCAAAGCATATTTCACCGATACTGCTCTCCGTATCAGTTGTGATCGGAGCGATAATCGCAGGTTTTGCCTTCGCAATTATAGGTGGTATGTTATGGAGAATGATATATTTATTTGTCTATCTCCAATACATAGGCATTGCAATGATATTTGCAGGTGTTTTCAATATTATCCCTGTAGCGATCGTTGATCTATGGTATTACATCTCGGAGCCGAAAAAGGCTTCTTCAAATCAATAAACTTCTCTCCCGGTAAAGCTTTGGCTTTATCGGGAGTTTTTTCGGTGTCATACATTTAAATTTATGCTTGTCGGGGAGATGGATTTAGTGGACAGTGGACAGTGGACAGTGGACAGGGAATGTTGGTTGCTTCGCAACCTTCAGATTGATCAAAATTTATCTGAATTTGTTACTTCGGCTTACAGAATCAAGGTTGCACATAAAAAGATTTTAATTAATCAGCAAATTT
>SVQR01000213.1 GCA_015065225.1 Oscillospiraceae bacterium
TTCTGCATCTATAGCGAGGGCAACGTCCACACGGTCATCTATGATCAACGGAACATTGTAGCTTTTTGCGATGGCGTGTACCTTCTCGGCGAGCCAAATATACTCCCGTGTGCTCTTGTTCTTCTCGCGGAGCTGAAGAAGGGTTACACCGCCTTTGAGTGCCTGTTCAACACGGTAGAGGAAGTCCTCCTCATTATAGCCTGTGCTGTCGGTTATAAAATATAAACTCGGATCAAACTTTTTCATTTTCTTCCCCTCACACATATAGATAATCATTCAGCACCGGCTGAAGTCCTTCTCCCTCAATATCCTTATACATTTTATCAAGACTTCTGTTATCATCGATCTCAAACTGCTCGTCACCCTGTATGCTGTCAGATTCTTTTCCGGTGTATTTACTTTCGTGATCTCCGATACCTGTCGAAACACCTGCCGATACCTTTGTAGCGGCGATCTTCACGATACCGTTACGAAACTCGGCACTTTCACGTGAGGATACGGTAATACCGACAAACGGCAAGAAAATTCGGTACGCACAAAGGATCTGACAAAGCTGTTTTTCGTGAACATCCAAGGGATTAATTTTATCGTTATTGATGATCGGTCTGAGCCTTGGACAAGACAGTGACATCTCTGCATGAGGGTATTTTCTCTGCAAATAATAGACGTGCAACGCACTTGCCAGGGCATCCTTGCGGAAGTCAGAGAGTCCGAGCAAAGCCGAAAATGCAACGCCGCGCATACCGCCGCGAAGCGCCCGCTCCTGTGCATCAAAGCGGTAAGGCCATACACGCTTGTGTCCGAGCAAGTGAAGCTGCTCGTATTTATCGGTATCATAGGTTTCCTGGAACACAGTAACGTAATCTGCACCGCATTCATGAAGGTACTTATATTCGTCTGTATTAACCGGATATATCTCAAGGCCTACCATGCGGAAATATTTTCTTGCAAGTTTACAGGCTTCACCGATGTATTCCACGTTGCTCTGCAGACGGCTCTCTCCCGTCAGAATAAGTATCTCCTCCATGCCGCTGTCGGCAATGACCTTCATTTCCTTTTCTATCTGCTCCATACTAAGCTTCATCCGCTTTATATGGTTATAGCAGTTAAAACCGCAGTACACACAGTAATTCTCACAGTAATTCGCTATGTAAAGCGGTGTGAACAGATAAACGGTGTTCCCGAAGTGCTTACTTGTTTCAAGTCTTGCCCGCTCTGCCATCTGCTCCAAAAACGGCTCAGCCGCAGGTGACAGAAGAGCTTTGAGATCCTCAATAGAGCAAACGGTATGCTCAAGCGCCGCACGAACATCTCTTGCCGTATATTTGCTGTAATCATAGGAGTTCATTTGTGCCATGACCTGCGAGCATACGTCTGATTCAATGATCTCCATGCCGGAGAGATACTCCATATGATTTTTACGGCTTGCAGGATCATTTTCAATACGGTGCTTTTTGGCAAGTGCTGCCGGGGTCAGATGCTCTGAATCTACAAAGAATTGGTTTTCCATAAAATTTCCTCCTAATTATCGGAGTTCCGAAGGAACTCTCGGGCGGGATAAGCTAATTTACAAAACATATATGATTTCCGTCCTTTAATCTCTGAGGAAGCCTGTCAAGGGGTCGGAGGCAGATGCGCCACGTGTCAGCACTCTGCCAAGTCCTGCGAGATAAGCCTTACGTCCTGCTTCAATAGCGTTCTTGAAAGCGGAAGCCATCATAGGAAGATCGCCTGCAGTGGCAAGAGCGGTATTTGCCATAATAGCAGCGGCTCCCATTTCCATTGCTTCACAAGCCTGGGAAGGTCTGCCGATACCTGCATCCACGATGATGGGCAGGTCTATCTCGTCAATAAGTATCTGTATGAATTCCTTGGTGGCAAGACCTTTGTTGGATCCGATAGGAGATGCAAGCGGCATAACACTTGCCGCACCGGCATTCACAAGATCACGGGCAACGTTCAGATCGGGATACATATACGGCATGACCACAAAACCTTCTTTTGCGAGGATCTCGGTGGCCTTAATTGTTTCCGCGTTGTCGGGAAGCAGATATTTTGAATCACGCATAATTTCAATTTTTACGAAATTGCCGCAGCCAAGCTCACGGGCAAGACGTGCAATGCGAACTGCTTCCTCGGCATTTCTTGCACCGCTGGTGTTGGGAAGCAGGGTGATACCTTCAGGAATATAATCGAGAATACTTTCCTGTTCTTTTGTGTTGGCACGGCGAACCGCAAGGGTAATAATCTCTGCCCCGGCATCCTTTACAGCGGCCTCGATCAGCTTCATAGAATACTTGCCGGAACCAAGAATAAAACGGGAGTTAAACTCCTGTCCGCCAATAATAAGTTTGTCATTATTCATTTCTTTTTCCTCTTTGTTCTTAAAGTTGTTTTGCTAAAATTCTAAGCACCGTGTGTGCCTGGTGTGCGGCACACACCATAACACGGGACGATACAAGTCCTATTCCGTCCGAGACATCGCTTTCTTCATCTCCGCACAGATAGAACCGACTTGTTATTTTTCGTGTCTTAATGCGATTGGCATCATAAAGTCCTGCCATTCCCGAAGCCGCAACGAAATATTTACCCTTCATTTCAGCAAGGACGATCTCTGTAAGCATTGCCTTTGCTTCTGCACTGTCAAAAGCTTCGCAGATAATATCCGCATCTATGAGAAGAGTTTTTGCATTTTCTTCAGTAATTCGCTCTGTATGTATTTCAAGTGAAATGTACGGGGTTATTTCCCGGAGATTCTCTGTCAGAGCCTCTGTCTTATACATACCGATCTGATCTGCCTTGTACTGCTGACGGTGAAGATTGGTAATATCTACACGGTCAAAGTCAATAAGGATCAGTTTGCCAATGCCGGCACGGGCAAGAGAAACCGCAATATTGGAGCCAAGACCGCCAAGGCCGCAGATCGCCACCGTCGCAGACGAAAAATTCTTTTGCACGTCTTCGCCGTGCCGCGCGCACAAAGCCTTATTCCATTCATCTTTTGTCGGGATCAGATCAGCCACCTCCCACAAAGCTGACGATCTCTACACTGTCGCCGTCTTTCAAAACAGTTACTCTATACTGAGCCTTGGGAACAATCTCTCCGTTACGTTCAACTGCGATCCGCTTAGGATCGTAGCTTGTGGTTGCAAGATAATCTGCAACTGTCTTTCCGGCGATATTCAGTTCATCTCCGTTGATCTTTACCATAAAACACCTCCAAAAGCAATAAAAAAAGGAAGCTACCGATTTGGTAACTTCCTAAGTAAATTCCACTCTTCCCAATATCCTTGTATCAGGCATCCCTACGTTGGCATTATCCAAATCAGGTTCTCGGTCGAAGGTCACACCTTCCTCTCAGCCTGTATACAAGCTCCCGTGTTCAGTTGTGAGTATATTATACACCATTTTTGCAGTTTTGCAATAGATTTAGCAAAAAAAGTTCTCAAAGCGTTTCCTCAATTTGTCCCACAGCGGTGTCGTCAAAGTAAATATCGCTCGTTGAATAAATATATACGAGAGGAACAGTTTGCGTTTCTTTCGTAACGTCATGCATATTGATATGCGAATGTATAGGAATATCAATATTCAACATTTGCTCTGTGCTTAAGATCGGATCGTCACTGTGAGGGTAGGTATTAGAAAAAATAAAGGTAAATGATCCGTAAATTAAAAGCAATGCCGCAATAATGGCACCCACTGTCACATTCTTTTTATACTTGTACCCTTTTTTCTTTAGGTAGAATCCGAATATGATAGATGCAACCGGAATAGGAAGGAACAGGAAGAACACCCACATATTTTCGGTCATAACTTGACTTGTGCCGGACAGTATAGCCACGAAAAGCAGTGCTCCCCAAATTGTGCAGATAGAAAGCACAAAAAGCAAAATGGAGATTGTTTTTAATTTACCCTCGGACTTTTTCGCTTCAATCTTATTTTGTGTATTACCGCAAAAAGTAATGAAAGCTGATTCAGAAATCAAAGCGTCCTTTTTAATAATATAGATTTGCCCCGATATCTGCAAGATAAGATAGTTTCCGAAAGATTGGATTTTTTCAATGTCATCAAAGTATATTTTCAGCGTCTTTGTGACTTCCTCGTTTTTGGAAATGTTCAGTATAAAATAGCCTTCAAATATTTCATAAGAATAGGTACTTTGTAAAACTTTATTCTCGCTGATTTTCCACGCTTTGTTATAAGCAAAATAACCTTTGATATGGGAAATCACACCAATCGTAAAACATCCGAGTAACAAACCGAGCATAACATCGGGAGCGCCTGTCGCCGCAAAGAGGATAAAAAGAACGATGAAA
>SVQR01000214.1 GCA_015065225.1 Oscillospiraceae bacterium
AAATAATATAAAATGAAAAAGCACTTATGACAAACGGCACATTATTCTCTCCGTTATCATAGGTGCTTTTAGCTTTAAATACCAAACTCAACACAGTTTAATATCCACAACATGCAAGTCTTTTGTTTGTTATGATATATGTTAATATGTCACTACCTAAAATAGCCTGATGTGCCTCCAACATTTTTATATCTTGTTCGCATACTTGGTATGATTTACTGTTTGCTTTCCTCTGTGTTATTTCTCTGCGTTCTTAATTTCACCTTTCATTTTTTCACGGTATGCACGGCACTGATAATAGAGCCGCTTAAGCTGGCATCTGGTCAGCGCATCGTCGCAAAAGATTTCAATATCGGGATTACCCCAACGCAGAGGAATATAATAACCCATCATTTTCTGCGCGAGCGCATCAATTCTCGCAAACAAAGCATCCGTATCTTCGTCATTACGCAATGCGTCATAATACATGACAAACAATGTAATCAGCTCCATACAGTCCTTGCCGTAATTGACATAGTTCAGATCCAAATGAAGGCGTTCCGTCACGGGACCTGACTTTGCACGCAGAGCCTGCTGCGCCGGATTAACTGCCGCATCATTGTCTGTGACACCACTAAGAGTACGTACATAGGAAAGTTCTTCTTCAGCCAGTTCACTCGAAAGTATTTCAGCCGCCTTTGCATACAGTTCCACACTTTTCATGCCTTCTTCAGCCGCACGGGCACCGAGATGGATTTCATTGTGGAGAGGCGTATCTTTTTTCGAACCGTCCCACGTACACTGCAGACGTGTAAGTATATTATTTCCGCTCCATGCACGCCAGCTCTGACAGTATTTTCCCGCTTCTTCCAGAAGCGAATAAACTTCTCTCATCGTTTCCGCATGAGCACCGTACCGATGCTCAAAATAATCCGTCAGAATTTGCTGCACATCGGCATTTACATTCCAACAAAGCTCGGCATACAACACCTGTGTCAGATTTTTAACATCCCAATGCAGCATAGGGAGGTGCATATAGACCATGCCGGTAACACCTTCCGAAGCATAATGTCTGAAGTCATTCGGCATAGTCTTCGTAAACAGATACGGAAGATCTTCAAAACGGGAAACGTTATAGTATTCATTCAAACGAATGGATACATCCTTCCAACCGACAAGCCACTGATTGTAGCGCTTATTATAATCGCAGGTTTCATCATCGATTGCGTGTGCGTAACAGCGGTTGATAGGACAGAAGGAACCGTTGTCACGGGTGCCGCACAAATTTTTAGGGACAGGATTCTCAGGCGGCTGCATATCGGATGTACCTTCGTACATAGAGAAGCTGATCGTGATATGTCTGTCCAGTCTGCCATCGGCAAATGCGCGGTCAAAATAATCGCGGATATAAGAATTAAGATGCAGCGTATGATCTGAGCCGTTTCCAAGCTTTCGACAGTTTTCACAGGTGCAGATCCCGCCCCATGTATCATAGCCCCAAATAGCAAGCGCATCTACATCATACCACTCTGTATTCATTTTTTGAAGCAGCTTGTCCGATACATATTCCAGAACCTCCGGATTGGATACGCAGAATCCTGTATACTGCGCTCTGCGACGCTCTTTTACACCGTTTGCGGGCAGACCGAACCAGTCTTCATGCTCTTCCCAAAGTGTCTTACCGGAAGGCATCACGATTTCGGGATGGAGAATTTCTTCAAATACATGCCCTCCTTGAACAAACGTAATCCCGAGCTTCTGCTGGAGCTTGGGCTTCCACGGGCGTCTTGGGGCGGTATTCAGTTTTTTTCGTGCCATCCATTTCCAGATGTATTCGGATTCTTTCAGTTCTCCGTCAAAGGAATAACCTCTGTCATGAGGAAATGACGCCTGATATCTTCCCGCCTTGGGCATCACCAATGCCGTCACATCGGAAGGTACCGATTCTTCCCACGGGTTAAGCCAGTAAACCCCCTGCTTTTCCAGAAATTCATAAACACCGTACAAAACACCTACTCGTCCTGTACCGTCAATCGTCAGCGAATTATCCGTTACTTCGTATGTAAATACATCTCCCTGTTCATCCTTAGCTGTAAGCAGGAAAATATTGAAATCATATCCGGCAATATCAGATACGTAAGCATCAACCCCCATGCGCTTTAGATAGGATTCCAGCTCTTCCGCCGCAAAGGAGATCGTACAACGGGAAGCTCTGTCTTTTTCATGGCGAAAATCAATTTTGTCTTCTTCATGCGCCCAAATATGATATTGTGTCCGAGCATCGGAATAAGGGAGTACAATCGAAATTTTCATTATTTCTTCATACCTTTTTTATATAATTATTTATAATGGGAAGGCCATTTGTTTTTAACTTTTCTTTGAATTTGCCGATTTGTTGAGAAGTCCGAGAAGTGAAATAATAACGGCAAAAATACACACGCAGAGCAAAAGAATAAATACGCCTATCCAGCCGAAATTATCCGCAATTGTTCCGAGTCCGTAGGAGCTTACCGTACTGCCTACATAGCAGCAGCCGTTTATAATTCCCGCGAGCAAGCCCGAATTTATTCTGTCTCTCATATAAAGCGGCGCCATACTTGTGATAAGGTTATTCGTGCCGTACATAGAAAGCGCAACAACACCGAAGAAGAAAAGCACAAGATACCATATATCTAATTTAAGAAAAATTATAACAAACGAGAGGCATACCGCCGAAATAAAATACCAAATTCCTCCGACCGTCAGGAAGGAACTTATTCTCTTTTTCAGAGCCGCATTGGATACCGCACCGAAAATTCCGACTATCGGTAAAACAAGAGAAAGCAGAATAGAAAGTGCCTCGGGCAGACCGAACTGCTCCTTCAATATTGAAGGCACCCATGTGGTGAGTCCGTCCTTCACTAAATTGTTAGCGACGGCAAGCAGGCAGAGCATTACTATCATCACTATAAGCGACAGGTCTGCCTTTTTGTAATTTTGTATACTTTTATTTGCTTTTTCGAGTTTTACTACCCCATTGAACGCCTTTTTATATAAAAGCACCCAACAAAATGAGGCTATTGTCATAACGGTTGCGGCAAACAAAAAGGTATATGTATAATTTCCAATGAGTGACATAAGAGAGCTGAAGCCGTAAACGGTAAACGTGCCTACCGTAACGGTCGTGCTCATTGCCAGCACCGCCTTTGTCAAGCTCCCCGACTCCAGATTTTCAGAAAGCACTAAAATAAGCGACGACCACAATACAGACTGAGCGACACCGTTTAAGAGCCAGAGATACTTCAGATATTCAAAGGGCACGCCCAAAAATATGGTTACATTTATGGCTGAGGAGACTAACAGAACAAAAGAAATAATTACTCGCTTGTTATAATGCTTGCACAGAATTCCGTTCACTACCTGACCTATACCGTATGCAAAAAAGAAACAGGTAGTAACCAACCCCGACTGAGAGTGAGTGACACCGAAGGCGTCCTCTATCGCCGTAATGTTCGAGGAATAGCTGTATCTTCCCAGATATGCCGCCGTATAGGCAAGCCAACATAAAAATATCGGCAAAAACGCTCCCTTGCCCGCTTTTTCCTTCGCCTGTGCTTTTTCTTTTACAGTCTCCATATTATCACGCTTTCTTTAAGTAATTTTTGCATCTTAACAAAGTATAGCACAGGAGAAAAATAAATGCAAGAAGAAAAACTCTTTTTTTCAGCATAAAAACAGAATTTATATTGCTTTTTCCTTTTAATTGTGATATCATAATAAAAAAAACGGAAACGGAGAAAAAGCAATGGAAATAAAGCTTCCCCCTTTAGGCAAAAAGCCTGTTGACCTTTTACACTTCCCGACAATGCAGCAAGCGTTTATCTTCCGTGCATACGAATACGTGCCTGTCTCCAAGATAGCGAAGCTCCTCGACACCTCGGAGGATAATATCCGCAATGCCGCATCCGAAATGGGCTTGAAGCGTGAATGTACAAGCGATATATGGCTCAAAAAGGGCTATATCACCATAGTAAGACGTATGTGGCACATTCTTCCCTATGATCAGCTTCTTGAGCTTCTCGAATTTGACGAGGAAGAATTTGCGATTATTCTTCGTGAGGAGGACTTCCTTGACATCAAACTCAACGCAAAGCCCGTATGCGAAACGCTGAAATTCAGAGAACTGACGGACGAAGAAAAGGAGCAGACCCGCTTCGTAAAAGAAATCGTCGAAAAGATAGATCTTGACGGAAAAGAACCCTTCGACTTTGTATATGACGTCACCGATATGAAATTCTCGGGCGAGCAATACTTCGATATGAGAATGGTCTACGGCTTTTCGGGCT
>SVQR01000215.1 GCA_015065225.1 Oscillospiraceae bacterium
GTAGTTGTCTTCAATATAATCGTCTATGTCATCTATGTGGATGTATTCGTTTTGCACATCGTCTATATGGATATAATTATCTTCAACATAGCTTCGGAGCATATACTCATCGCCGTCATCCGTTTCTTCATCATAATAGTATGGATTATCGCAGTGGCATACTTTGTATCCTTTGCTTTTTGCTTCTGAGATTGATGTTAATTGCTTCACTTCGTCTATGAAATAAATCTCATTGTGCAGAGTGTTGTATATGCAATCAAAGAAATGATATGTATTTTTCTCTCCGAATTTTATTACTGCAATGTCTTCGTTGAGGAACTGATATAAATCATACATTTTATCTTCGCATTCAGCGTGTTTTTCTTCAAGAAGCTCGTAGCTGTACTTACCAACATATTCTGTTTCGATTGATGATTCAAGATCGTTGTATTCGCTCTTTAATGTTTTGTGGGCTGATTCAAGATTGGTATATTCTTTTTTTAACTCTTTATAATCCTTTTCGAGTTGGATATATTTTTCCTCAAAATTCTCACAGCTTTCACAAACATTGCTGTTTTCTTTGTTTCCGCAGCTGCTTAATATCAATATTGCAATCAGTGCCGGGATGATAAGGTTTCTCACTGTTTTACACTTCCTTTTTTTAATTATTAAAAACAGAACTGCATATTGCAATCAGCAAATACAAACAATAAATTCCGAACACAACGAAATAAACAATAGAAAAGGCTGTTATCGGATTACCTAAAATTATAATAAGCCCCCATATCCACAAACCTGCACTTATTAATTTTCCTACCAAAAGAGTAAGCTGTATCCCGACAAGTATAAGAATATCAGCCCACAAAGGCAAACCTATAACATTGAGCGGTAATATTGTACCGAACATAAATACAATTCCCAATATGATACCTACAGTGCCGCCTAAGAAAGATGCAATTTTTTCTAACATTTTGTTTTTTCCTTTTATTTAATAATTTTATGCTTCCTTTATTATTTTCTTAACAAGACCGACGACTCTAATTTTACAGACAGTTTATCTATAAAACCATATCTAATAAATGTTATACCACAACACATAACAAAAGTCAAGCATACCGAACCCAAAACTGTCAGTGCTACGTCGTAAAGAAAAATATAACTGATCAAATCGTAAGCTATGAAACACTTTCCTCCTCCACCGGTCTAAGATAATAAACCTTCACATTCTCATCCCCCGAAGTCTCGGTAATAAACCCGGCGATACCGGAGTTAAATACACTGTGAGTACCCAGGCGAATAGTTCCGAAATTACCTCTGTGATATTGGATATATGTATTTGAATCGCACACAGGTGTCCATTCATCCGAATATGCTCCCGTTGCCATCATATGGTATTTTGATACGGCGAAGATGTTGTTTGTTATTGTATAGTTGTATGCTTCGTTGTAGGTATTCCAACCCTTTATTGCGGTTGCGGCAGTCTTGTCGGGACGCTGATCCCCGAAGCCCATTCCTGTTCGCATAATGATATTTCCCGATATTTCGCAGTTCACTATCTTATGCTCCACGCCCTCATTGGGAGTATTTATAAAGTACTCTATCGGGTAGCTTGTATCCGTTATCACGTTGTTGGTGTACTTTATATCCTTCATTATACAATCTTTTTCGGGAGTCTGTGAAAGCTGATGTGTGACGCCTGCGTCATATACCTGGGTAATATAACAGTTATCCACCACATATCCGTCGCAAGCACCGTACACCTCAACGGCGTTTCCGAATCTTGAAAGGGTATCCGTTCTGAACCATGAGCCGCCGATAAAGGCAAATTCACAGTTTTTCACGGTGAGATTTCTGATACTTCCCGCACTTACACCGTGTGCACCGGTATATTTGAAGCAGAGGTTGTCTATGACGATATCATCCGCCGCTTTTACGATATGATTTCTCGGTGCGACCTCGATGGAATTGAATCTTGTCCCGGGATTTCCTTCGTCCGAACGGAGATACAGATATCCCTCAACTTCCGTCGGCTGCGGCACATCATGCCACATTGTAAGATCCTTATCAAGATCGGCAAGATCGCCTGTCACAAAATCTGTCCTCCCTTTTATCCTCTTTTCCGACCATACCTCGCCATCATTGAATACAACAAGTCCGACATCGTGCTTTATCGGAGTTTTAAGCTTCCATACATTCGGGGTATCCGTTTCTTCCCAATTGTTTTTGCCCGCAAAGTTTGCCGGTGATGCCGTAAGAACGGGCTTGTCGCCATAGTCGCCGTAGCTTGAGTATGTTACACCCTTTACCGCAATAATATTACCTCTGAAGGTCTCCCCTCTTTTAAAGAGAACCGCATCGCCCGCTTCAAGCGGCAACATCGCAATTTGTGACAGTGATCTTTTCGGACTTTCGGGAGTCAGACCGCTGTTGGAATCATCGCCGTATTCGGAGAAATAATATATCGTTCCGGTAACATTTACCGTGCTTTGATGATCTCTTATCTCATATATGCGCCTATTCTCAAGCTCTTCCGTCTCACGGAGCTTTTCCTCACCGAGCATATAAAGAGATTCATCAATGATATCTGATCTTTCCGACTCATATATATATTGATATTGGGTACTTCCCGCTTCCTTCATAAGAGCCAGCGAGGTACTTGCAAGAACAATGTCGTTATATGACCAGACAGCTTCCGAAACATCCGAAAAAGGTGAATCGACACCTAAACCGCTGATATTGATATTATTTCCCACAACGCTGTTTACAAATGCGACAGCACGCTCTCTTGTGATATATCCGGTATTCGTAAGATTCAAAGTTCCGCTTCCGGAAGGTATTTTTGCGTTATCCGTAACCATCATCCGGGTTCTGAGGATCATAGCAATAAATTCGTCGGAAGCTATATACTTATCAGGCTCGAATTTTTCTCCGAACATACCGAGAAGTCCCATCTTTTCACAGTATGCGACATACCCGTAATACCATGTTCCCTTTTCCGTATCGGAGAAGGAAGTATCTCCCATATAGTCTTTTGCGGTAGCATTTCCCGTTGCATTGCAGACAATGGCACATGCTTGTGCTCTTGTAAGATAGTCGTTCGGTCTGAATGTGCCATCATCATTTCCGTCTATATACGGAGACACGACCTCGACTTTCGTATCCTTTTCCGGGTGGAACACCATTGCCTGAATATATATCGTTGCATCCGCACTGAGATCCTTTGCTTTTTTCATACCGAACGGTCTTAAATGGAAGTGTTTGAGATAATGCTTTCTTGTCGGATCGATATATATATCTGAAAGATCGGGGATCTCATACAGTGAGGCTTTCCATCCGCCTGCAAATGCTTTTGTATCAACAAGTGTCGGAACAGGTCCGGATTTCAGCTCGTTGGTGCTTGCGGCAATATATATCTGCGGCACTGAATTCGACTGTACTGTTCCGTCATATTTATATATAACGGTTATATACTTATAGTTCTCAAGAGCAACACCGAGGCTTGCGACGTTTGTGTTGTAATTATCGAGGGAAACGATATCATTTATATGCTCACCCGAAGGATCGGCAACGGCTTTAACGACCTCGAAGCCGTCCATCTGTGCTTCCGAGATAATGACGTTATCTTTTTTGTTAACGCTGCCGGTGTTAAGATCGGAATATTTTGCTCCGATGGAAGGATATTCTTTTGTCTGTTCCGTATCTTCACTGTAACAGGCGGTCTCCTCTGCCGACGATGCAAAAGTATTGACGGAAAGAAGCATGAATAATATCAATAAAAGCGATAATGATCTTTTCATATATACATTCCTTAAAGTCTTCATTTTCAATGATTATACCATCTTTGGAAAAGAAGGTGATGAACAAACGGAAAATTCTGCGGAATTACTGTACCGAAATGATATAATATACCGAATATGTCAATTTTAAAAAAGCTCTTGACAAATCGGTATTTGTGTAGTATAATATTTCTCGTTGGTACGGAGGCATAGCTCAGCCGGTTAGAGTACTTGCTTGACATGCAAGGGGTCAGTGGTTCGATTCCACTTGTCTCCACCAATTTAAACAGACTTTAATTTTGATAAAAAATTGAGTCTGTTTTTTGTTTTCTTGAAAAATATATATTTTTGCTGTATAATATAAAATAAATAAGAATTTGCAGGTGTGAATGATGAAAACTTTATATATGATCGGCGGCACTATGGGAGTCGGAAAAACAACTGTGTGCCAACAGCTCAAACAGGATTTACCGAATAGCGTATTTCTTGACGGAGATTGGTGTTGGGACGCAAGTCCGTTCCAA
>SVQR01000216.1 GCA_015065225.1 Oscillospiraceae bacterium
CCTTCATCCCTATGTGGCACGTGCAAATTATGAAAGATTCGTCGAAAGAAAATACGGGGACAAAGCCCCCACGGACAGCGAAACTCTCGATCTGCACTACGCCAACGCACAGGCTCCCGGTGAGATAATCATAATAAAGACCGTCGGAAAGGAGCAGGTCACCGAGCTTTCCGACAACATACTTACGATGCCTATGCGAGGTATACTGTCACTTATGTGTGTGCTTTGCGCACTTGCGTGCATGATGTACTTTCTGTCCGATAAAAGAAATGGCATATTCTCACGGCTTTCGGAAAAATATCACATATTCCCTGCCACGGGAACGGTACTGTGCGGAACTGTCCTTTCTTCTGCGGCGGTGCTTTGCTCGGTATTTCTTCTCGGTATAAACGTGAGCATTGCAAGAGAGGTCTTTGCCATGATACTTTATTGCCTTGCCGTATGCGGCTTTTGTCTTACGCTGGGACTTCTTGTGCGTTCCGTGACGGTGCTTTCCGGAATGACGCCCTTTGTCATAATTATCATGCTGGTACAATGTCCGATATTTTTCAACATGGACAGTCTCAGACCTCTGTGGTTTCTGTTTCCGCCAAGCTACTATCTTTATGCGGTATACGATACGGCGTATATGTGGTACATGGCACTTTATGCGGCTGTATCTCTCCTGTGTGCGTATATCATAAATACAGTATTGCAGAAGGTAAGCCTCGTACATCACAGATAAAAAGAATGTTGCGGTTGCATTATCATATCATACAATAATCAAAGGCGGATTTTGTATTTTTTTACAAAGTTCGCCTTTACCTATTGACATTTTGAGACTACTGTGATAGTATAGACTACAGTAATAGTCTGAAAATGCGTAAAGGAGATAAAAATGACATCAAAAATATTCGACAGCGAGCTGAGACTTCTTGAGCTTATATGGAATTACGAGCCTGTGAGCGCAAAGGACATCAGCCTTTATGCGGAAAAGGAGATAGGATGGAACAAGAATACCACCTACACCATCCTTAAAAAACTTGAAGCAAAAGGATGTATCCTTCGCGAAGATCCCGGATATATATGCAAAAGCCTCGTATCACGGGAGCAGGTGCAGAAGAACGAGACCAGAACTCTTATAGACAAGCTCTTTAAAGGTTCGAGAAAGGCATTGTTCTCCTCACTGCTTTCGGATGAAACTATTACCGACAGCGAGCTTGAAGAATTGAAAAAGCTCATTGACAGGAGGTAGAAATGCAGCTTTCGGAAATATTCTATTGGCTGTTGAGTATGAGCATCACGGCAAGTCTTTGCTGTCTCATCATCCTTCTGATACGTCTTATCCCTCAAATTCCGAAAGGCTTTATCCGTCATCTGTGGATCATTCCCTTTATACGTCTTGTATTCCCCTTCGGACTTCCCGCAAAGTACGGTCTTCTTGAGCTGACGGCAGAGCTTACCCGAACTGTCGTTGTACCTGTGGACATATCATCTATCAGCACCCATGCCCTTACTTACAATCATGTCGCACTTGCGGAAAAATATGTTCCCTTTACTTACAAGACAGATATGATACGCCGCATCTTTGACGTTGCTTCTTTGGTATGGATAGCGGTATGCGTCGTGCTTCTCGCTTTCTTTGCGGTATCATATATCTCGGTCATAAGAGAGCATAGGAATGCCGTTTGTCTTCGGGACAATATATTCATTTCAAAATCGGCGGTCTCCCCTTTTCTCATAGGCGTTTTCCGCCCTAAGATAATACTGCCGCACACATTGCAAAACAGCGACAACACTCTTATAATCTCCCACGAGAAAAGCCATATCAGAGCACTCGATAATCTGTCGAGAATTATTGCCGTAACAGTGTGTATACTTCACTGGTTTAATCCTTTGATGTGGTTGTTCCTGAAGGTCTATCTTTCGGATCTGGAATATGCCTGCGACGAGAGAGTACTGAAGGAGCTTGACACAGACCGTATAAAGAATTACGCAGGTACACTTATCAATGCGAAAAAGACCGCTTCACTCACAGTATCGGGTATAGGCTCGTCCGATCTTTCAAAACGGATAAAGAGGATACTGTCATACAAAAAGCTATCCGTCATCTCTGTCATCTTTACAGTGATTTTGTTTGCCGCAACCGCATATATACTTTTGTCCAACGGGCAGCCTCCCAATGTCTGAGAAAGGAGAAACTATGAAAAAATTACTTATCTCACTCTTATCCGCACTTATTCTTTTATCGGTATACTCCTGCGATCAAAGCGAGAAAACGCCTTCGCAGGACTTTGAACAGAATGATGCGACAGCGGAAGATGTGACTCCCACAGCACTCACGCTTGAAAAAGTTACCGAGCTTTCAAAAAAGGGAGATTCGCTTACATGGGATGATTTTGAATCATATCAATACATCGAAACAGGCTCAGGTCTTTATATAAGAATCTATGACATAAACGATGATTACAGCCTGTCGATAGGCGGAGGAAGTCCCCTGTCCTCACCGATGTATATATATCTCACATACAAAAAGACAGCTTATCAGCGTATAGATATCCGCTACAATGACGTTGAGAGCTTTACAGAGGAATCATCAAGGATAAAAGACGGCACAAAACGCTTCACGGCAAATGTAGTTCAAAACGGTGAAGCGATCGCTCCGGCAGGCAAAAGCGAGCTTGGAATGACCTTGCAGACCGGAACGCTCACACTTTCGGTCAAGGACTACGGAAACACAGACTTGAAAAATGATGATATCTGCAGTATCAGCACCGATGACCTGACGGGAGAAATAAAGCTTCCGAGGCTTCTTGTGGGCGATACGGTAATGGTCGAGCTTGATCCGACCTCGGAAATAACGCAGTATTCATTTGATCCGACGGTGCAGATAAGGAAAGCGGTCTCGATACAGCGTTGTTCCGAGCTCGGAGAACCGATAACACCGCTTGAAAGCATAAACGCAAAAAACTACAGTATAGATGACGCAAGAAATGACCGCTGTGTATATTTCAGGGACTTTGACGTCATATTCGGCAAGGATTACTTTGATTCCTTCCTTGCAAACGTAAAATACGGCTCAGCCGCCTCGGTAAGACTTGCGATGTACTTTTCGGAAAGTGATCTTTTGTGCCTAAACGATCTGTACTATAACGGAAAAGACTTCACAATAAGGGAAACAGATAACGGCAAGGAAATATTGCAGACATACAAATATCTTCGCCCCTTCATAACATCAAGAACAGAGACAACCGCAAGACTTATCTATACTCTCACAGACGATCCGAACGTCACCTACGACAGACTGTTCAAAGGCGTTGTAAGCTCAAGGATGGGAGATTATATACCATTCCGTGATGTATACTTTCAAAACGGGTATCTCACAGGTGGAGAATTCTATGATGATTCCCAAAGGGACAAAGATAATCCCAAACCGGAGCATCTTTTGACAATGACAGAATAAAAAGCATAAGACGTGTATCTGCGAAAATGATGATACACGCCTTTTTTGCATGATATGGATGTGATGTATATTGCATCTCAAAGAATATGATCACACAATAATTTCAAAGCACAAAAAATATCTCCGCACCAAGTCTCCTCGGTGCAGAGATACACATCAAAAAATCGTTCGCCAAAAACCTTCCCTTGTGAGACCGCCGTGGGTTGGCGGGCTTACAACAGAACAAAACCGCAATTCACACAGTCCCAACTCCGAAGGAGTCTGCCGACCGTGGGTTGGGAGGCAGATGGGGTACATCGCGGGAACAAAAGCCCGAACATAAATCAAACCTCAGTGCGCGGTCTGCCTGTCGGGGCTTCCCGACCGCCGTGGGTTGGCGGGCTTACAACAGAACAAAACCGCGATTCACACATTCCCAACTCCGAAGGAGTCTGCCGACCGTGGGTTGGGAGGCAGATGGGGTACATCGCGGGAACAAAAGCCCGAACATCAGCCAAACCTCAGTGCGCGGTCTGCCTGTCGGGGCTCCCCGACAGCAAGCACATCACGCCCAGAACATTCCGGAGGGCTTGGGTTCGGAGATGATTACGCTCTTGAGGAACGCTATCGCCTTTTCCAGACCTTCCTTGCTGGTCATGTAGCTGTCTTCGTGCTCGATGGACATAACGTGGTTGTAACCTACTATCTGAAGTGCGGATACCATTTCCTTCCATGCTTCAACGCTTGAGCCGTAGCCGAGACTTCTGAATACCCAGCTTCTGTTGATCTCGTCACCGTAGTGCTTGGTGTCAAGAACACCG
>SVQR01000217.1 GCA_015065225.1 Oscillospiraceae bacterium
TGAAAGTGCGAAGATTCGTGAGGAAAGAGTCCTTGAGATACTCAAAAATTCCTCCGATCTTGACGACGTGCTTGCACTTGAACGCGAGCTTGCGGATATACGCTATGAAATAGAGAGCTACACAGGAACGCTCCGTAAGTACGACTCCCTTATAAGCTACGCAACGGTGGATATAACCATACAGGAAGTACAGGAATATGTAGAGCCGAAGCCTGTGACAGTTACCTTCGGTGAAAGGATGAGCAGCTCATTTGATGACGGAATAAACGAATTCAAGGAAGGCTGGCAGGATCTGCTTGTGGGACTGTCATACAACTTTATCCCGCTTGTTATCTGGCTGATAATCATAGTGATCCTTATTATAGTTCTGAGGATCATAATAAAGAAGGTAAAGAAAAAACTTAAGGAATGGGATAAAAACGATCATGCCTCTGCATTTGGAGAAGGAACTGCAAAGGCTGCCGAAGACCCCTCTGAAACGAAAAAAGAAGATAAATAACGGAAAGCATAATAATGCGGAGGTAAATATGAAAAAAATACTGTCATTGATGCTTGCCGTAATGTGCTTTTGCTGTGTATCATGTACGGATAAACCCCCAAATATGGAAATCGTCGATAACGTCGAAGCGGCGAACAAAGCCACGGACAACAATCATGGAAGCGGAGGACAGGCTGACATAGACATTGCCGAAAGCGATATCACGGTATATCCGATAAAGATGATACGTGCCGATGGGAAGCTCTATTACGATACCGGCGAAAACAGCCGTATGACACCACGTTGCGGTACGCTTGACGGAAATATCGTAAGTGTGTGCGGCAGTTATAATGTACCGAAAAAAGACGGTGAAGCAAACTTCGGCGTTGAAGATTATTATAATTCCGGCTGGCAAAATGCAAGCGACAACACAAAAGAGATCCCCACGGAGGATGGCTGGAGGATATACAAAAAAGTAGAGATCGAAAGCCGTCTTGTGTATGAGCTTAATAGCTGTATGCGCGTTGTCCGTGACGGTGCAGAGGAGATAATACTGTCATCTGAGGATGTTTCCTTCGACAGTGACGAAAATGCATTGTACACCGAAAAGACCATAGATGAGATACGCATAACCATTCCCGTAAAATACGGTACGGTATATGATTGGGGCATTACTCTGCTTGCAAAGGATGTAACGGAAAGCGGTATGACTCTCGTTGTGAAGCAGAGCGGAGGAGATCTTGTCGGTGAGCTTAATACCGGAAGTGCATATTTCCTTCAGTCATGGAACGGAAAATACTGGGACAATGTTGACTATGCGATAGATGTCGAAGGTGTTGGCTGGGACGATGTTGCATATATTATCCCCAAAAACGGAGAGCGTGAATTCGCCATCAACTGGGAATGGCTGTACGGCAAGCTCCCCTCGGGAAGATATATGATATCAAAGGAATTTATGGATTTCAAAGGCGCAGCGGGACACGACGATCATGTATTCTGTCTTGAATTTGAGATCTCCGAACAGACAAGCGGACAAAATAGTGAAAAAACGGAAACACCAACGGAAGCCGAAGACCTTTGCGGATATCCGCTGTATGTCGGCTGAGAACTGTAAAAGATAAAGAACACAACAGACAAGGAGGAGACAATAATGAAAAAATTATCATGTGTACTTATACCTGTAGCACTGATAGCAGCTGCATTTGCGGTGTTCGGAAGAAGACACGCCGCTAAGTGATACGGAGGTGTGTTATGAAAAAAGAACTTGCAATACTTGCCGCATTTATGATCGCGGTCGCCGTATTCTTCGGATGTCAAAAGGATGCCGATATATCGGAAGATGCAAATAGCGACGGTACGGAAGAATATGTAACGGCAGAGAACACTTGCCCGTATGCGCTTCTGTACGACGGCGTGATGTATTACTATACGGGAGAATATATCTTCGAAGATGTGGAATATTCCGAGGACGACATACTCGGAAGTGTTACATCGACGGTCTCCGAGACAAAGATGCCCTCGCTCGACAGGCAGGCGAATATTGATATTGAAGGAAGCATCTTTATGAAGCATGAGCTTGCCGATGACGGTCTGCTTGTACTTATTGACGGCAAGTGGAATATATTTGAAATAAGAGGACAAAACGAATAAGTAAGAGTTTCTCCTTTGTAATTGCGCAAACGCTGTGATCTCCGACCCAAACGGTTATTGCACGGTTGCGCTTTTTATGTTACAATAATAATGACGGGAAAACGTACAAGACCGTCTTTTCGACAGTGTTCATGCTCTGTACAAAAAAAGTAACCGCCCGTTTACCGTTGTAACGCAGATGTAACCTGTTTGTAACGCTGCTGTAATTGTAATATGCGATGCCGTATGATATAATGGTATTGTAAAATAATAGCATTGTTCCGGGTCTTAAGGTTTATTATCCGAGCATGATCTTTATATTGAAAGGAGATTATTATGAAAAAGATGTTTGCATTTATGTTTGCGGTTCTGATGATGATGTCATCGGCACTGCTTGTTATCGCCGATGAGTCAAACAGCGTTCTTTACGACTGCGTGAACGGTGATGCCGAAATAAGTGCGATAGGCTATGAGCGATGTGCAAAGGAAGAAGGAAAAAAGAACGGCTATTATGATTTCTTTACCGTCGTAAGAGATACGGAATACATTGATGATATAGCCGAGCAGTTTAAGTCTGCAAAGGTAATTGACATTTCCGAGAATAAGCCGTTTACGACAAACAAGTATTACACCGAGACTATAAAGCTATTGTATGATGACGGCAATGTACGAAAGATTATGATAGACGGCAACAAGCTGTTTTATGACGGTAAGGAATACAGAATATACGGACTGTCGGATATTTATGAAACGGTGTGTGAGGAAACACGTAAGGTACGTCCCGCACTTGAATGCTACGGCGAAGTATACGATCTTGCAATATGGGGCGAAGTCTATAGCCTTGACGGAGAATATTGGTTCAACGGTAGACCTTCCGGCAAGAAAGGTACTGTCACAAAGGACGAAGTGAATATTGATATAAAGGATGTCGATATCGTAAACTACATAATGTGGCTTCTTAACAGCTCGGCGATTCCTTATGATGACAGTGTGGAGGTCCGTCCGTCGCTTGATATCGGTACGGAATTATATATCGATACCGATGACGGAGTTGTGGTAGATATCGCTTTCTGCAATGACATGAGAGTTATCATGGCAGTGGGAGAACATATGACTCCCGGTTCTTGGGGAATGTATATGCTCCCGTATGACACGGCGATCGAGATATTCAATATCCTTCTTGATTCCTCCGACGGAAAGATCGAAAATGTGCAGGATGTTGAAGCTGCGACGGATGCACTTGTCGGCGGATTTTATGAGAAGTGCGAGCGTATTGGTGAAGAAGAGGACGATCCTTTTGCCGATGATATGAAGGGCACGGCTCTTGCAGACGGAATTGCGGCTTTGATCTCAAATCCCGACGAAATTCAGAGCTTTTCGTTTGCCGCCGAAAGAAGAGGCAGTGTTACAAGAAGCAAGGCGGATGCGCCTTATGATTTCTCTTACATGACCTCCGATCCCGCATACATAAATGAGGCTGTGAAGCTGCTTGCCGGGTGTGAATTTTCAAAGAAGCCAAAGACATATGAAGAAGTCGGATATACGGATGTGACCGTCAGATTCAATACAAAGTACGGCGTGTTTGAGCTGTACGCCTATTCAAACGGCAAGGTATCTTATAACGGTACATATTACGGTTATCTTGCGGATTTGTGTAAAGAAGTGTATATGCTTCGCACAAAAGAAGCGGGAAAAGGTATTATTATGAAGTCCGGTACGGCAGGCAGTGCCGAGCTTGATCTTTTCGCAAAGGATGTTGTGAAGCTGACTTACAAGGGGGTTGATTCCGAAGCGGTCACTATAGATGATGCGGAAAAGATAGAGAAGATTGGTGTTTATGTCAGAAATTACTTTGAGCTTTCAAATGCGCAAGAAGCAGGTTCGGCAGATACAGAATCAAGTGTGCTAATCGTGGAATATGCCGATGGAACAAGCGGCAAGGTGTTCTTTACGAGATTTGACGACAAAGTCCTTGTGCAGGATGGCGTAACGGCAAGAAATTATTTTATAGAAGCAAGAAGTTATTTTACAAATGATTATGAAATTGACATTTTTGAGCAGTTCTTTG
>SVQR01000218.1 GCA_015065225.1 Oscillospiraceae bacterium
CAATATTCATCAGCGTAGCGACTTCATTATTCATTAATTTCATCTATTTGATGAAATCTTTATATAAAGACTGTATAACACGGATGCCACCTACAAAATGAATAATGAATAATGAATAATGAATAATGAATGATGAATAATTGTGGTTGAAAATCGCTTTGCGATTTTCTTCATTAATTTTTCATTATTCAATATTCATCAGCGTAGCGACTTCATTATTCATTAATTTCAGCTATTTGATGAAATCTTTATATAAAGACTGTATAACACGGATGCCACCTACAAAATGAATAATGAATAATGAATAATGAATGATGAATGATGAATGATGAATAATTGTGGTTGAAAATCGCTTTGCGATTTTCTTCATTAATTTTTCATTATTCAATATTCATCAGCGTAGCGGCTTCATTATTCATTAATTTCAGCTATTTGATGAAATCTTTATACTGTCATGTTGGTTTAAGCACATTATACTATAACGGTATAATTTTGTCTTTATCTTTTATTCCGATATTTTTATCATAACTTCCGAAAAAAAACAGAGCCTCGCAAAAGACTCTGTTAATATGTCAAAGAAAGAGACAAGCATCGCCGAACGAGAAAAATCTGTATTTATTTTCCACGGCGACCTTATACATATCAAGAACTCTTTCTCTGCCTGCAAAGGCGGATATGAGCATTATAAGCGTGCTTTGGGGAAGGTGGAAGTTGGTGATAAGGCTGTCTACAGCTTTGAACTTATAGCCGGGATAGATAAATATCTCGGTATTATCCGACTTTGCGGTAAGCATACCGTTCTCATCGGCATTTGACTCTATTGTTCTGCATGACGTAGTGCCGACACAGAAGATGTGTCCGCCGTTTTTCTTTATCTCGTTGAATGTCCTTGCACTTTCTTCGGATATGGAATAAAACTCGCTGTGCATTTTGTGATCCTTGATATTATCCTCATGCACCGGGCGGAATGTTCCGAGTCCCACATGGAGCGTGACGGGGATTATTTTTATCCCCTTAGCCTTTATTGCATCAAGAAGCTCGTCGGTAAAGTGAAGTCCTGCGGTAGGTGCGGCACTTGAGCCCTCATGCTTTGCATAAACTGTCTGATATCTGCCCTTTTCCGCTGTTCTTTCATGGATATACGGTGGGAGAGGCATTTCGCCTATCTCGTCGAGAAGTGCGAAAAATTCACCGCTGTATTCAAAGTCCACAAGTCTGTTGCCGTCATCAAGAATATCACGCACAGTAGCTTTGAGCTTTCCCTCTCCTATTTCTATCACAGTTCCTACGGGAGCCTTTCTTGCGGGCTTCATCAGGACTTCCCAGGTATCCTTTTCCTTGCGTTCGAGAAGGAATACTTCGATTACGCTATCGCCAAGCTCATCCGTCAGCTCGCCTTTGGTATTTTTGATCCTTCGCTTGCCGAAAAGCCTTGCGGGAATCACCTTTGAGTTATTTACAACTATGGCATCGCCCGGATTCATATAGTCGATAACGTCGCAGAAATGCTTGTGTGAAAGTTCCCCTGTGCTTCTGTCCATAACCAGAAGTCTTGACATATCACGTCTTTCTGCGGGACTTTGGGCTATCAGCTCCTCAGGAAGCTCATAGTCGTATGATGAGAGAAGAAAAATATCGTCGTTTAAATTTGTATTGTTCAAAATATCACCTGTCAGTTGGTTTTAAATATTACGAGAAGATCTCTTTCGGGATTTACTTCGCAGTCATTGTCAAGTATCGCTGTGTTTCCTTCTGCGATATGTCCTATTTCAAGGTTATTGCACTTGACCTTCAGCGGAACATCCGGCACTTCTATCTTTCTTACTTTTATACTGCCCTTGAGGCACTTGAGCTGGATGTAATCAACGCCTCTTTCAACATATCCGAGGAAGCCTTCAAAGCATACCATACATCTGAATACGCCCTTTTCCGCAAAGTCCATATCGGGACAGAATTTGTAGTACTTATTATATCTGTCTATGGTCTGTCCGCAAAGTGCGCCGAGAAGCGTATAGCTTGCCATGGACCTTGCGTAGTTGCTTCCGCATTCCATTTCGTTGAAGGGGTTTCTTGTTGTACCGTCGTAGCGTTTTCTTATCTCGTGTACTATCTCAAGACCTTCGCGAGTCATGCCGTTCATTATCATGTGTGATGCCGCCTGATACTCAAAGCCGTTCATACATTCCTCCGCATAGGGTACGGGAATCTTCGGCTTCTTTGCACCTTCGGGATAGGTACAGATTATAACGCCCTTTTCATCGTCAAGGCAGTAGAGTCTGCAGGGGTTGAAGAAGTCACGCATGGACTTGAAGTTTTCTTGGTAGATAGTCTTTAATGCACTCTTTGTCTTATCCCTGTCGAATACTTCACCGAGTCCGATTATATCACAATGCCACTGCGCAAGCACCTGGTCAACGGAACAGCCTTCTCCTATCTGGTACTTCAGTTCGTTTGTTTCTTCGTTCCAATATGACTTATATACATTACCGTGATTTCTGAATATTGTATATTCATCTGTAAACGGCAGGATATATGAGCTGTCGGATACATCAATGTTCTGGATGAAGTATCTTCCGTTAAACAGCTCCTTATTGAGGTATTCTCTGCCCTTTTCATAAAGAGCATTGAATTCTTCGGCGTGCTTCTTGTCCTTCATGACTACCGCCATTTCTGCCGCAGCCTTGAGTGCCGCAACATAGAAGCCGTCAAGCCAGGAGTTGGGACTGAAAAGCTCCATATCGAGTGTGTGGTGCTGTCTTCCGGAAAGGTGTCCCGTTTTATCGGGATCCCATTTAAAGGCATTTTCCGGATGCCATGCGTATTCAATGGACTTTACAACATCCTTCCAGATGGATGCGAGCCATTCAACATTACCGCTTAGCTTGAATTCTCTGTACACCTTCAGTACGTCACCGAACTGACCGTCGGCACAGGCGAAACTGCGTTCCGAACTGTGAGGACGACCAAGCGGCATGGTCGTTCTGAATGCAAGTCCTCCGATATCATCCATATCGTATTTGTAGTGATTGTTTCTTATTGACCGTTCAAGGCTCGGGAAAAGATACGGCAATGCATAGGCATAGTTCCACACATGAGTACAAGTACCCTGGCATGAGCCTGTATCTCTGCTGCAGCCTTCAAAAGCATAGAAAGAACCGTCATAGTTACGAAGACAAGTCGGAGATTTGAGTATTGAAACATTGGCACTTACCGCATCAAGCACATCCTTCGGAAGTGTGGATGAGAACAGGAGCTGTCTGTACATATCCGTTTCTTCGTAGAGTCTTTCCCATTGTGATAAGCAGTAATATACACATTCATCCGCACCTGTGAAATATCTTGTGTAATAGTTCTTCCAGAGATTCTTTTCGTAATATTGGTTCTGTATTTCAAGAATTTGCTCCTGTGAATGAGTCTGAGGATCAATTTCTTCAGCCGAAGGTTTAAGGGAATCCCAGAAATTCATCGCCAGGGGCATATACCAGGAAATAACGAATCTGACCTTATCTTTTTCTCCGGGAGCAAGAGTCAGCTTTGTTGAAATGACAGCAGAATCTTTTCTGCCGCCTTCGGGCTCGTAGGTACGGTTTACAAGCTCCCCTTCATGCATATTGTTCCAGAGTGTCTGAAGATTATCAAACCATGCACCGCGGAACATATACTCCTGATATCTTACATTATCACCGTATACGCCGATGCACATTTCTCCCTTTTCGTGCTTTTTAAAGCTCTCGTTGCAAGAGGTGAGCTTGATATACTTTATCTTATCGTTTCTGCTTTCGGAAAAGCTGTTTACGCTGAAATTCCAGGGGTTATTAAGAATACCGTAGAAAGTGTAGTCAACGGTCTCATCGGTATCGTTTGTGATCTCGTATTCCATAAATGCCGCAGGTATGCTTGAATCTGTATCATTCAGCGGAATAAGCGGATTCCATGCGTTAAGATGGATCTTTCCGGGAAATTTTTCATAGGAGAAATCTATTTCTCCGAAGGGATAGCTTGCGACAAAATCGCTTTCGGGGAAATGAGGAAAGCCGCCGAGTGTAGTTCTGTCCGGACCGTAGCCGATATTTGAGTGGAAGGCTGTTCCGGGCATTCTGTCAAAGCCTGTATGTGTTATCTTTGCGTCTGTCTGAAGGGCTCTGATATCACATATCTTGCCGTTCTTCTCTGCT
>SVQR01000021.1 GCA_015065225.1 Oscillospiraceae bacterium
TAACTGCCTTCTCCGTTCAGATATGCCTGAACTGCTTTTAATTTAAATTCATAACTATATTTTCCCATGAAAAAACCGACCTCCCAATCGTTAGATTTTTGGTCTAACTTTTGGGGGTCGGTTCAGAAAGCAGCCCCGAAAAAATATATAATTTTACTTTACGACAACCTTTGCAAAAGCCTTCTTACCACGTCTGAGAACAAAGTCTGCCGCTGTGATATCATCCTTTGTATAGGTCTTTTTAAGGTCTGTTACCTTTTCACCGTTAACGGAAACACCGCCCTGTTCAACGGCACGTCTTGCCTCGGACTTTGATGTTACGAGCTTTGCCGCAACAAGAAGTGAGAGAATATCAATAGCACCGTCTGTGAAATCCGCATCGGCGATCTCCGCTGTAGGCATATTTTCCGTTGAAGCACCGGAGAATACGGCTCTTGCACCCTCCTGAGCCTTCTTTGCTTCTTCCTCACCGTGAACAAGCTGTGTGAGGTCATAAGCGAGTATCTCTTTTGCTTCATTGAGCTTTGCGCCTTCCCAGGACTGCATTTCCTGTACCTGCTCAAGAGGAAGGAATGTAAGCATCTTGATGCACTTGAGAACATCGGCATCACCGACATTTCTCCAATACTGATAGAAGTCGTAAGGACTTGTCTTGTTGGGATCGAGCCATACAGCACCGTTTGCTGTCTTACCCATCTTCTTGCCCTCGGAGTTAAGAAGGAGAGTGATGGTCATGGCATATGCATCCTTGCCGAGCTTCTTTCTGATGAGCTCTGTACCGCCGAGCATATTTGACCACTGGTCGTCACCGCCGAACTGCATATTACAGCCGTAGTGCTGGTAGAGGTGATAAAAGTCGTAAGACTGCATGATCATGTAGTTGAATTCAAGGAAGGAAAGGCCCTTTTCCATTCTCTGCTTGTAGCACTCTGCTCTGAGCATATTGTTTACCGAGAAGCAAGCACCTACTTCACGGAGAAGGTCAATATAGTTAAGGTCAAGCAGCCAGTCCGCATTGTTTACCATGATTGCCTTGTCATCACCGAATTCGATGAATCTTTCCATCTGAGCCTTGAAGCAGTCACAGTTGTGCTGGATGATCTCGGGAGTCATCATGGAACGCATATCCGTTCTTCCCGAAGGGTCTCCGATATATCCTGTGCCGCCGCCGATAAGTGCAACGGGCTTGTTGCCTGCCATCTGAAGTCTCTTCATAAGACAAAGTGCCATGAAGTGACCTACATGAAGTGAATCTGCTGTCGGGTCGAAGCCGATGTAAAATTTAGCCTTACCGTTGTTTACGAGCTCACGTATCTCATTTTCGTCTGTAAGCTGTGCAAGAAGTCCTCTTGCCTGAAGTTCTTCAAAAATCTGCATTTTTATTTCTCCTTAATATTATTTTTATTTTAAATTCGGATATCACATAAACATCCGATTGTTATTTACAACTGTCATATTGACAGATATTCGCTGTCTGTCATCCTTGCAAGTATCTGAACCCGCATCGGGTACAAACTCCGCCCGTATTGTTTGCTCCGCATTTCGGACAGATATATCTGTGTCTGTTCCCGGAAATCTGTTTGTTTTTTTTCGCAATGTGTATAACAACGGCAATTATGACCGCTGCAACCGCAAAGAATACAAGAAGCGAGATCAATATCGCAACAAGCTCCATTGCAGATCCCATAAATACGTCCTCCTTTACGGAAAAAATCAGATGATTTCTATTCTGTCCGTCCAATACGCCGCAAGCTCTATCCACTTTGCGATGGAAGCATCGACATACTTCGGGACATTGTTATTTGTTATCTTATTGCCAAGTGCAACGCCGTGTGGAGCATCGGGGAAGATGTGAAGCTCAAATGTCATACCCGCTTCGGCATATGCTCTTGCAAGGTCAAGAGAATTGCTTACGGGAACGATCTGATCGTTTGACGTGTGCATGATAAATGCGGGACTCGAATCCTTTGTTACATGACGGTCAAGACAAACTCTGTCTATGTTTTCCTGCGTTACATCTTCCGTATCGAAAAGATTTTTAAATGATCCGGTGTGCCCGTTTATAACAGGGTAAACAGGTATTATACCGTCAGGCTTATTGTACCCGAAAGGCATATCTATCGCCTCATAGACCTCGGGGATGTTCCAGAGTATGCCCAGTGATGCACAAAGATGTCCGCCTGCGGAAAATCCCGTGGCAAATACCTTGTGTGGATCAATACCGAATTCTTCTGCGTTGTCTCTTATATATTTTACCGCCCTTGAAGCTTCGATAAGCTGTGCGGGAAATACTTTGTCGCTGTTACTTTTCACCGAATAATGAAGCACAAAGGCATCAAAACCGTAGGGCATGAACGCCATGGCTATCGGCTCACCCTCACGGTCGGCACAAACATTATAGTAACCGCCTCCGGGGATTACGAGGATGGCTTTTCTCGTCAGATTCGGGAGCTTCTCTGCGATAAAGCATTCAAGAAAGATATTTTCATTTTCCGCATCAAGCGGTACTTTTTTATATATCATTTCGATACCTCACAATTTTTCATTACTGTCATATATAAGCATTACCCCATTTGTGCCGTCAAGGTACTCCGGCTCATGCATTACAAATACTTTATACTTTTCGCTGTCGGAATACTTTTTTGCAAATTCGACTGTCCTCGGATGGTAACCGTTTCCGTTCTTTGCAATATCAATAACCTTTTTGCTGTAGACCTCATCGCCTGATATGACACCTGTCTTGTCACCGATGGGAAACTCGACAATGCAAGATCCGACGGAATGTGCCCCTATCTTTATTGCTTTTATACCTAAGGGAAGCTCCTTTTTATCAGTAAAGGTTTCGATCTTCATACCTTCCGGAAAGTAGCCTTTGCAAAGCTCGTATTCATCCTTCTGGATGTGTGCAACGGCATTTTTGAAATATTTCACTGCCTCAACATGATCATGATGGAAATGTGTGAGAACTACGTCAGTGATGCTGTCGCAGGGAATACCTGCTCTTTCAAGTATCACCGACGGGCTTTCGAAATGTCTCATATCCCAGCCGGGCATTGTATCGCATCCCGCATCTATGAGGATGCGTCTTTTTTCGTCTTCAATAAGAAATATGACGAAATGTATCGGAAGAAGAACTTCGGGATCTCCGCCTTTGAAGATATGGTTTTCTCCGAAGACCGACTCCGCATATTTTACGGCATAGAGTTTCATGTTTCTTTCCTTTCGAAAGAAGTAAAATAAAAATCCCGTCCCATATTCAAGGACGAGAATTACCCGCGTTACCACCTTAATTGCACAAAAGTGCCGCTCAATACGTTTAACGCACGCAACGTCACAGCCTACAAGAATAAACCTTCGGTGTGCAGCTCGGGAGGGTATTCACAAAGCACCGCACACGGACTTGCACCAACCGCCCGCTCTCTTGAATGCCGATACATCGCTACTTTGCTCCGTCAAAGCCTTATCTTAATGTAGTATAACACAGTACTTTCGTTTTGTCAAGAGAGAATCAAAAAATACTTGACACAGTATTAAAAGCACGAAGGCTGTCCGAGTTTCACGATGCTGCAAAACAATATTAACATTTTATCCTGAGAAATCCTGATTTTACTATTTACAAAAATGTGATATCGTGGTATAATCCGTATGATAACAAAAAGGAGCAGGATGAATATGAAGACTATTACCGAACAGGCAAAGACGCTTGAAGTAAAACACGAATACGATGTTATCGCCGTAGGCGGAGGAATAGCCGGTGTTGCGGCAGCTCTGGCGGCAAAAAGAGCAGGTGCCGAAAAAGTACTTCTCATAGAAAAAATGTACGGTCTCGGCGGACTTGCAACGCTGGGACTTGTAACCATATACCTTCCCATATGTGACGGAATGGGACATCAGGTATCATTCGGTCTTGCCGAGGAACTTCTGAAGCTCTCCATGAAGGACGGTATAGAGTGCCGCGATCCTGTCCACTGGACATCCGAGTACTCTGTTGCGGAAAGAGCTGCGGCAGAAAGATACGAGGTACAGTATAACGCAAACGTATATGCGATACAGCTTGAACAACTGCTTCGTAAGGAGGGTGTAGATATCCTTTACGGCACATCGGTGTGCGAAGTGAATGTTGAAAACAGCAGGATCAATGCCCTTATTGTTGAGAACAAATCGGGAAGATACGCACTCGGATGCAAGTCTGTTGTTGACTGCTCCGGTGATGCGGATATCTGTAAGTTTGCGGGGGAGGAAACCGCTCTTTACGATCAGAAGAACGTACTTGCCACATGGTATTATGATACAAACGATTCGGAATACAATCTACATATGCTCGGCTATGCGGAAGTGCCTGACAGCGACAGACAGAATCTGAAGGAACAGCTCGGAACAAAGGAACGCTTTACCGGTATAGATGCCGAGGAGATATCTCACATGATGGAGCTTTCCCATGCACAGACACTTGCGGATTTTCTGAAAAAAGGCAAGGTCACAAAGAAGCATTCACTTTCCACCATTGCAAGCATACCTCAGCTTCGCATGACAAGAAGACTCAAGGGTGCGCTGGAACTCCATGCCGCAGATGAAAAGGTATACAAGGAGACGAGCATAGGACTTATTTCAAACTGGAGACGCAGAGGTCCCGTGTACGAAGTCCCTTTTGAAACACTGTACGGAAATAAGATAAAAAACCTCATAACCGCAGGAAGATGCATGAGTGCCGCAGAAGATATCTGGGATATCGCAAGAGTGATCCCGTGCTGTGCGGTGACGGGTGAAGCGGCGGGTATTGCTGCGGCAATGACGGATGATTTCGCATCTCTTGATGTTGAAAAGCTTCAATCGCATCTTGTGTCCAACGGTGTGGTACTTCATTGGGATGATATAGAAAAATAAATGCACACAGTCGCGATGACTATCGGGTATTATGAAAAAAGTTTAGGGCAGAAATCGTAAAGATCGGTTCTGCCCTGCTTATTGTATTATAAAAACGACGGTATATGCCGTCGTTTCGTATTGTAATATCAAGCTGTACCCGTAATGCTTTTGGGCGTAAATACCCGAACCTCGACTCCGAGCCTTTTACAGCAGTCTATAACAAATCTTGAACCGGAAGACTGTTTGTCCCAGAAAACAAGCACAAGATCCGAATATGCGATAATATCAAGGTTACGCAAAAGCGGAGCGATCGGACCTTCAACAGAATATTTGGGCGGAAATTCCGTATACTTTATATTATGGCTAATTGCATAATCTTTCGCAATACTGTCAACTCCGACAGCACCGCCGGAAACTATTTCCGTTACACTGTCCGGAATATAGGGCGAAATATCAAAACGGTCGAATCCTCTCGACCCGACAACAGCAATCTTCATTTTAAACTCCCAATGTTTTTTTATACTATAGCATATATCTGTTACGACTTTGGCACAAAAAATAGTTTAATTTGCAAACATTCATTAATATTGACGACAAGGAGCATACCGCTTTTATTACCGGTTCACGATATAATGATAAAAGGTGCAAATTATACCGTATCACCGATGATTTTTCCCGTCCTGCCCTTGACATTCACGCAAATATATGTTACAATATAATATTATAATAGGATAAAAATCGAAACAATGGAAAAAGGAATAAGTATATGCTGATAAAAGAACTCCCGAGAGAGACATATGAGGATTACGTCCTTAATTATACCTATACCTCGGACAGCCATTATAAAGCGGCACTCGTTGAGACGGAAAACGGCTTCTCGTTTACTTTCACAAAGGAAAAGCTTCCCGAGATACTTGACAGAGATTGCTGTGATACATTATTCCAGCCCTACTGGCAGGGCGTCACCGCATACGGCGTTTTCAATGATGATTCCGAGAAGGATCCTTATGCCGTTATGGAGCTTGCCAGAGAGGAATGGAACAACAGACTTGTCATAACACAGTTGCTCGTAGCTCCCGAAAAGAGAGGACAGGGCATAGGCAAGATGCTGGTAGACCTTGCAATAGAGACCGCGGAAAAGGAAGACTACAGACTTATTACTCTCGAAACCCAGACCTGTAATATCCCGGCAATAGAATTCTATAAAAAATGCGGATTTAAGTTTGCGGGTACAAACCTCCATTTCTATTCAAACGATGATATCTCTGAAAACGAGGTTATGATAGAAATGGTAATGTTATTTTAAATAAAACCGAAAGGACAATATAAAATGGACACAACAAAGCTTTTAAAACTCACAAGCCTTATGTTCCCCGAACTTACGGATGCGGATACCGTTGAATCTCTCGAGGAAAAGTTCCCGATGAGAAGTATCTCCGAGAATGCCAAGGTAACAAGAATAGCTCCCAGCCCCACGGGCTCTATGCATCTCGGTAATCTCTACGGTGCACTTGCAGATGAAAGAATTGCTCATTCCGCAGCACCCGACGGTGTATTCTATCTCAGAATAGAGAATACCGATGACAAGAGGGAAGTTCCCGGTGCTGTTGAGAAGATCATCAAGTATCTCGGAGCATTCGGAATATCCTTCGATGAAGGTGCGACAAACGACGGTGATATGGGTGAATACGGACCTTACCGCCAGCGTGACAGAGCTAAGATCTATCACATAGTTGCAAAGAAGCTCATACTTGAGGGCAGAGCGTACCCTTGCTTCTGCAGCGAGGCGGATCTCGAAGCTGCACACAAGGCTCAGGAGGAAAACAAGGAAAACTTCGGTTACTACGGAAAATATGCCGTACACCGTGATATGGATATAGATGAAGCGATAGCAAAGATAGAAGCCGGTGATAGCTATGTTCTCAGATTCAAGTCCATGGGAGATCCTTCAAAGAAGGTTGAATTCAAGGATCAGATAAAGGGTAAGCTCAGCTTCCCGGAAAACGATCAGGATTTCGTGCTTCTGAAATCAGACGGTATCCCCACATATCACTTTGCACACGTTGTGGATGATCACTTCATGAGAACGACGGATGTTGTAAGAGGTGAGGAGTGGCTGTCAACACTTCCCTGGCACGTTGAGCTGTGGCGTGCTTGCGGCTTTAAGATGCCCAGATTCTGCCATACCGCACAGGTAATGAAGCTTGACGAGGAAACAGGCACAAAGAGAAAAATGTCAAAGCGTAAAGACCCTGAATGTACTCTCGGCTTTTACTTTGAAAAGGGTTATCCCGCAAAGTCTGTTATTGAGTATCTCATGACACTTCTCAACTCCAACTACGAGCAGTGGAGAAGTGCAAACAAGGACGCATCCTACAAGGATTTCCAGTTCAAGGCATCCAACATGGGCAACTCCGGTGCGATGTTCGATCTTGCAAAGTTCAATGACGTATCAAAGAACATTATTGCCATGATGCCTGCGGAAGAAGTATACGAAGGTGTTGTTGCATGGGCATCGGAAAACGATGAGGAGTTTGCAAAGATACTCACGGACAACGAAGCATATGCAAAGGCATACCTCTCCATCGGCAGAGGCGGCAAAAAGCCGAGAAAGGACTTCGCTTGCTGGTCGGAAGTCAAGAGCTTCGTATCCTACTACTACGACAGTATGTTTGCAATAGAAGATGCATTCCCGGAAAATGTTCCCGCAGAGGAAAGAAAGGCAATGCTCAAGGAATATATCGGTGTGTACGATCCTGCGGATGATAACAACGCATGGTTTGAGAAGGTGAAAAACCTTTCCGAAAAATACGGCTACACATCCGATATGAAGGCATACAAGGCAGACCCGACAGCTTTCAAGGGAAGCATCACGGATGTATCCAATATCATAAGAGTTGCAATCACCGGAAGACTTAATTCTCCGGATCTGTGCACCGTTATGAATGTACTCGGTGTTGATACCGTAAAGGCAAGACTTGAAAATGCCGCAAAGTAAGGCAGTAAAAATTATATTATAATAAAGAGGGAAAAACAATGTCAGAAGAAATACTCTCCACATCAAACTTTATCCACGATGAGATCGACGAGGACATAGCAAGCGGTGTCTGCAAAAAAGTACACACAAGATTTCCGCCGGAGCCTAACGGTTACCTTCACATAGGCTCTGCGAAGGCTATCTGGATAAATACCATGACAGCAAAGAAGTACGGCGGACTTTTCAACCTCAGATTCGATGATACAAATCCCGCAAAGGAAGACAACGAATTTGTTGAATCCATTCAGGAAGACCTTCACTGGCTGGGTGCTGATCCCACGGGCGGCATCTTCTACGGCTCGGACTACTTTGATAAGTGCTATGAATACGCAGTAAAGCTCATAAAGGAAGGCAAGGCATATGTATGTGACCTTTCTCCCGACGAGATGCGTGAATACAGAGGAACACTCACAGAGCCGGGTAAGGACAGCCCTTACAGAAACAGAAGCGTTGAAGAAAACCTTGATCTCTTTGAAAGAATGAGAAAAGGTGAATTCGAGGACGGCTCAAGAACACTTCGTGCGAAGATAGATATGTCATCTCCCAACATGAATATGCGTGACCCTGCTATCTACAGAATAGTTCATGTCACACATCACAGACAGGGCGACAAGTGGTGTATCTATCCTCTCTATGACTTTGCTCATCCTATACAGGATGCCATGGAAGGTATCACACATTCACTTTGCTCCATCGAGTTCAGAAACCACAGACCTCTTTATGATTGGGTAATTGAAAATATCGGCGTTGATAACAAGCCTAACCCCAAGCAGAGAGAATTTGCAAGAATGAACGTGACATACACCGTTATGTCAAAGAGATATCTCAGAGCTCTTGTTGAGGAAAACCTTGTTGACGGCTGGGACGATCCCAGAATGCCCACACTTTGCGGTCTCAGAAGACGCGGTTATACTCCCAATTCTATCTTTGAATTTGTAAAGCGTTCCGGTATTTCCACAGCACTTTCTCTTTGTGATATCGGACTTCTTGAGCATTGCATCAGAGAAGAGCTCAACGAGACTGCAACAAGAAGAATGGCGGTTCTTGATCCTTTGAAGCTTGTCATTACAAATTTCGGTGACGATGTTGAATATTTCGACGTTGCAAACAATCCTCAGAATCCGGATGCAGGCACAAGAAAAGTACCCTTTACAAAGGAAGTATACATCGAAAGAGGCGACTTTTCGGACAATCCTCCTCCCAAGTTCCAGCGTCTTAAACCCGGCGGTGAGGTAAGACTTGCGGGTGCATACATCGTTAAGTGCGAGGAAGTTGTCTACGACAAGGACGGCAATGTTGAAAAGGTACTTTGTACAGCAGACCTTGAAACAAAGAACAATATGCCCGTTGACGGAAGAAAGGTAAGAGGTACAATCCATTGGGTAAGCTGCGATCATAACATCGAAGCGGATATCAACCTCTATGAGCATCTCTTCACAATAGAGGATACCGGTGCTATTCCCGAAGACAAGTCCTTCCGTGACTACCTCAATCCCGAAAGCCACAAAAAAGTGGTAGGTGCAAAGCTTGAAGAATCTCTCAAGGATGCAAAGCTCGGTGATAAGTTCCAGTTTGTAAGAACAGGCTACTTCTGCCTTGACTCAAAGCATCCCGGTGAATTCAACAGAATTGAAACACTCAAGGACAGCTTCGGCAAAACACTTCAGAAATAAAGACAAAACTCCCTCCTTTTTCGGGGGGAGTACTTTTTTACTCCGAAAACACAAATCTCACAGCCTTGCATACAAAGCAGCAGACCACTGACAGGACAAACCAAAGCGCGGAAAAAAAGAGGCATATCTGTCCGCAGAGATTAAGCGGAAGTCCCGAATAATCCCAAATATCAAGCTTCAGCCATACATTCAGTAAAAGTCCCGCTATCAGCTCGGAAAGTGTTATAAGCACCGCATAAAGTGTATTTCTCCATACAAAAGTTAACTTATGGCAAAGCCGTTTCTCGGAACGGTAGATATATGCAAGACACCCTCCGCCGAGAAGCAGCATCGCAGGATGTGTATAACCTCTCCATGCTATCTCAAGCGCTCCGTAAACAAATGCTCCGAACACAAAGGTAAACCACATTCCACGATCGGTACATACAGCAATTTTTTTCAAACTATCCACCTCCATAATAATTACAGACATGGAATATTTTTTCCACACAAAAATTTTTTATTCGGAAAGTGAGATTTTTGCATTTATAACGTACCTTATATATATGTCGATATTGACCGATGGGTGTCATAATGCATTCCGAAAGCGCGAAATGTTGCAATATCATTGACAATCGGGATGTATTATGTTATAATAAAAAGGATGAGCACGAAAGGAGAGGATAAAGTGAAAAGCAGAAAACAGGAGCTTTCGGTGCTGAATGTACTGTTCTGCCTGCTGGTGATAATGATACATATATTGTCATATCCGGTATCCAAATTCATACCGGGAACTGTGAAGTATACATTTTTCATGTTGCCGTGGCGTCTTTGCTCCTTCGTTGTACAGGGTTTTATCTTCCTTTCGGGAGTTAAGCTGTTTCTTACAAAAAAGGATGAGATGGATTACATCCCGTATCTTAAGATGCGTGCAAAAGCCATACTCGGTCCGTATTTTTTTTGCTGTATAATCTACTGTATTGCATATACGATACTTTACAATTTTTATATAACTCTCGAATACTTTGTTACAGGAGTTGTTTTCGGAAGTCTTGCGGTACATTTCTATTTTGTACCTCTGCTTGTTCAGTTTGATGTTCTGTTCCCGTTGTGGAAAAAGCTTATAAGGCGCGTGACTCCGATAGTTGTGATACCGCTTGCTCTTGTTGCAAGTGCGTATTTTGAAACAAACATGATCGGTATCGTACAATCCTTTACCGACGCGGAGCTGCCGCTGTTCAATGATAGGATACTTACAACTTATCTTTCCTTCTGGATCGTGGGATGCTATATCGGAAAGTATTACGACAGATTCTGCAATTTCCTGCGAAAGGCTTTCCCGATAGTGTGTGTTATCTTTGCGGTGATGCTCGCGGTCTGCGGCTATGCAAGCTACATAGCATTCAATCAGATCCGTCCGTTGCCGTCCATTAACACGATACACTATGTCTACTCCTTCTGTGCGATACTGTTCCTTATGGCATTGGCACTCAAGCTTCCGGAAGACCTTTTCGGAAAGATGCGCTTATTCGCGTTTATAGACAATCAGAGCTACAATATATATCTGTGGCACTTGCTTGTACTGGTGATATCCGACTTCCTTGTAAGAGACCTCGGACTTGCCATGCAGAGCCTTGCGTTTATATTCAGAGTAATATTCGTTTATCCCGCAACATTCTTCGGTGTGAAGGTATTACTGATGCTTACAGACAGATTCCTGCCGAAAAAGGAACAGAAGGCAATAACCTCCCCAAAGCATACAAAGTACAAAGTAACATATACAAAAAGAGCCGGCCTCAGATAACAATGAAGCCGGTTTGTTCTTTTTAATGATGGATATTTGTCACGATCGGAGCTTATCGTATTATCTCAAAGGTCTCTTTGTTGTAGTCGACTACCACTATTGTACCGTTTGAATAGACGGTCTTGTAAACTCCGTCGGAAACTTTTTCATGCTTTTCTGTAAATTCAAATCTCTCTGTTGTAATCGTCATACATGATCTTGATCTTTTCGGCACTTTCACGAAGCTCCCCATCTGTGCCTGCGGTCATGTCCTCAAGTCCCATCCGGTTGTTGCCCTTGGCAAAGTAATGCTTATATTCATGATATCATCCTTTCAAAGCTGTTCTTATCATATTATACAGCAGCCGATGGCTGCATTTCACGCCAATAACACTTCCGATATCGAACATAATTTGTCTTTTGAACATCAATATGTAGATTTGCTTTTGACAAGTGACTTGATATGTCGGAATGTCTCCTTCTCGCCCTTATCCCTAAGCATTATAAGGAAGCTCTCAAGAAGATCGGATGTCTCGGGATGTATCGACCTTGTGGCCTTGCCTCTTTCAAAATAATCGTAAGGATGATTGTCGGTATAGTTTTCACCCTGATATATCTTGCTTGCCGCAACTCTGTCGCAGAACATTTCCACGACAAATACAAAGGGCATCTTGACGGGCATTACGCGGCGTTCTTTCATGTTATAATCAGTCCAGTACTCAAAATGGTGTCTGTTTCTTCCCTTGTGATGAAGCCATGCCGCGGAATAGCCGTTTCGGTTACGCTCCTCCTCGTTGGGACTTCTTGTTCCGAGATAGTATTTTGCACCTGCAATAAACTCCGCAGGTGAGTATTTTGACAGATCGTGCAGAAGACCTCTTTTGAGTATGCCGCATCTTGCACAGTGAGCGATCACCTTATGTCTGTGCTTTGTAATGGTTCTGAAATGTCCGATAGGGTTCATTATATATTCCTTTCAATAAGATAAAACAAATTTTTCGCTCCCATTCAACCTATGAAGGCGGGAGAGCATCCGATCACGGTACCGGCAAAGCTCCGCATCACAAAAGCCAGATGGATTCCTGCTTTTTCTCCGTCTCCACAGGGATCTGTACAGTTTCGGTTTTGTGATTGCCGACAGCTTTTCTGCGGACTGTCTTAACGGAGGCTTTTTTCTTTTTGCCTGCGGTCTTGTTGTTGCCTTTGTCGCAGGAAAGCACAGCTTCACACAGACTTACCGCGCATTTCTCGGCACTTGCCGCATCTGTGGCATCAAGCTTCGCAAATACAGCATTTTCTTTTGTAAGTGCTTCTTCAAGCGTAGCATCACTTCCGACAATGATAAAACCGTCGGCTCTTTTTTGCCTGAAGTATGAAAGACAATCGTCGATAATGACTTTTCCCAAAGGGTCTGTAATAACCGGAGCATAACCGAATCCGGAAAGTCCGCAGCATATGCCGGAAAGGATATCCGCAAGGCTGTCCGTTGCCGTGGATACAAATACAACAGCAATATAACCGCATCTTCCGAGTCTCAGAAGTTTCGATGCCGCATTGCTGCAATATCCCATCTTTTCTGCTGTCTGTAATACTTTCTTTTTTGTATCCGCACTGATACCCATATCATTCTTGCCGGATAAAACAAAGGATACAAGTGTCTGACTGACACCGAGAGCTTTGGCGATATCCGTCATAGTAGTCTTTTTATTCATAATATGCTCCTAATAAGTATTAGTAAACATATTATATCATATACCTGCTTTCTTGTCAATATAATAATAAAAAAAGAGGAAGCCTCAGCCTCCCCGTAGATCAACCTGTCGCCTTTATTCAGCCGCCGCAGAAGCAGCAAAGGAAAATGAGCGCGATAAGGATGATGAGCCAGATGTTGTCATTGTTGAAAGCATTGGCAAAGCAGTTACACATAATGTCCTCCGTTCCGCCGTGTGATACGGCATAAAAAGCTGCATTGTACGACAAGACCGTGCCGATCTCGGATTATTCCGACTCTTACAAGGTCATGTCATCGGATGTAGAGTGTTTTTTACACTCTGCTATATAATATGCATCTGCCCGATAATGTTTAAATTTGCAATGCGGATGCTGTCTTTGAAATTACAGCTCTTTTACAAAAAAAGAAAAAGCCGCATCAAAAGATACGGCAAAAATCAAAATATCAATAAATATCGGAATTGTCTTCAAGGAAGATCTTACCCATGTCCATAAGTGTATCAAGAAAGCCTGTGTCATAAACGTCTATTGTGATACTGCGTCCGCACTCGCGGCAGGTAAGTGTTACCGAATCCTCTGCCATGGATAATTCCACGCCGGGAGCGGTCTTGTTTTTTTGGCAAGGGCAGAGGATATCGCCTTTCTTTGCGCACTCATCTATGAAGGAGAGGATTATCTTCATCTGTTCGAGAGCTTCCTCGTCCAACTCGCCGCCTTCTTCAAACTGTGCCGCTTCATCCATCATAGCCTGAAGCTCCTTGCCGTTCTTTATCAGTTCCTCATTTACCTTGTGCTTATCTCCCATAAAGCAGATATCCAGCTTTGTCATTGAGCATTGCAGTAAAAACAGCTCCTTTGTAAACATGGATTCCGCAGAAAGCGTGAACGGATGAGGGTGAGGACAAGCAACACACGGAACGGAAAGTCTTACCTTGCCATCCTGAGAAAGAGTAATCTCAAGGGAGCTTTTGCCGCAATTGGGACAATCAGCCTTGATCTTACCGCCGGAGAGGTTGAACACCGATATCTCCGTTTCTATTACCGAGCAGCAATGGGAACATCTTGCCGCAACATTTATCTTATTCTGCGTAAACATAAAATATCCTTTCGTTTATATGATATATATGATAATCTCGGAATAACTGTTCTTTTAATTCAGGAACACGTTATTCTCGCATCTTTCATAATAAAAGAGATACTGCTGACAAAGTCCGGCATATTTTCCGAAATATTCCGCACCGACCTTGCCGTCATAGTATTTCTCAAGTATCCTCTTTACCCATACATCAACAGGGAACGCATCATATTTCCTGTAGGAGAAGAGAAGAACACAGGATGCGACTTTAAGTCCGACTCCTTTTATCTGTCTGAGATATTGTGCACCTTCATCGTAGCTCATATTGTAGGGAGCATTAAGATCTATCCTGCCGTCTGCAACTTTACTTGCCGCATCATATATGTACTTGGCACGAAATCCTGTTCTGAGCTCCGCCATAGCACTTTCACCGGCACAAGCAACAGTTTCAGCATCGGGAAATGAGTAATGAACTTTACCGTTGCTGTCCGTATAAACAGGCTCGCCGTACTTCTCGCACAGGTTTCTGATAATGCCTTTGATCCTCGGAATATTGTTGTTCTGACTTATTATAAATGAGCAGAGAGCTTCCCAATTATCCTGATGCAGTATCCTTATACCGCTTCCGAACTGTGCCGCTTTTGAAAGTATGGCATCATCCTTAGGAAAATCCGATAAGACACCGGAATAGTCAAAATCCATATCGAAAAAATCACGGAACAGTCCGTCATAATCGTCTTTATTGCAATTGTGAATAAGGATATCATCGCCGCTGCGTTCAACTTCTATATATTTACCGCCCGCAACGCCGAAATATCTGCCGTTTTCGTTTTTGTCAAACCTGAAGCACTGTCCGCAGTCAAAGACCATGGCGGGATCAAAGTTCTTTGCTGATACAAGACGAACGAGACCGTTCTCAAAAATTACATTGTCCATCGAAAAATTACCGCTTTCGGAAATATTTATATAATATGCTTGAAATCCTAAAAAAATCTGTTATAATAAATTACGGAAATAAACTCCAAAGGAAAGGAGTGCGGCACAGACCGCCACATGTCACAATGGATGAAAAAATATATACTATACCCGTCAATATGGCATTTGAAAAAAAGGACGGCTGTCCTTTCTGTACATTGCTTCGCGATCTTGAGACAGCAGAGCTGGATCTTATCCTCGGTGCTTCCATGATGGAGCCGGACATCCGCATAGAGACCAACAAATACGGCTTTTGCGGCAGACATTTTGCGAAAATGTTCACCATGAAGAATCGTCTCGGAATGGGACTTATGCTTGAAAGTCACCTTGATACAATCGGTGATAAGATCAAAGCAAAGCCTTCCATTATCAACCGCGATCCCGGCACAAAAGCCGCAGATTTCATTGATAAGCTGGAGGACAGCTGTTATGTGTGCAAAAGGGTAGAGGATAAGCTCTCGAAAATGTTTATCACCGCCGCATATCTGTGGGAGCATGAGAAGCAGTTCAGACAGTATCTTCGCGAACAGCCTTACATCTGCCTTGACCACTACAGAGTATACCTTCGTGTGGCACAGAAATACCTTCCGAAGAAGCTGTACCCCGACTTTCTTGAAGACATAAACGAGCTTCAGATGAAATACTACGAAAAGCTCTGCGGTGACGTTTCCTGGTTCTGCAAAAAATTCGACTACCGCTATGACGAAGAACCGTGGGGGGATGCAAAGGATGCCGTTGAACGTGCTATCACATTCCTGACAGGAGATACCTGGAAGGATGTAAAATAACCGAATATCAAAGTATGATCTCCGTACATTGCCTGAGGATCGCTCACGGCTTTGCGGAGATCTTTTTGTTACTCTTTATCTTCTGAAGCACGGTTGTCCTCTTTTGCAAGTTCATAGCAAAGAGTCATAAGTGTATCACCGAGATGTATGTTCTCTATCTTGACATCATATTCCGGAAGCTCAAGCTCCATGTTGGAGAAGTTCCAGAAGCCTCTGACGCCTGCCTTTGCAAGAAGCTTTGCCGCCGAGGGAGCTTCAAGCTTGGGAAGAGTAAGTACGGCAATGTCTATCTTGTTATCACGGCAGAATGTCGAAACGTCATTCATATCCATTACGGTAAGATCACCGACCTTGTTTCCTATAACATTGGGAGATACGTCGAAAAGTCCCTTGATCTTGACATTTCTTTTCTCAAAGAGAGGATTGTTGGCAAGCGCACGACCGAGATTACCCATACCTATTATAATAGCACTGAAGTTTTTGTCAACGCCGAGTATGTTTGATATCTCGTTGTAAAGATACTTGACATTATATCCGTATCCTTGCTGACCGAAGCCGCCGAAACAGTTGAGATCCTGTCTTATAAGCGATGCCGTAACATTCATCCTCTCGGCAAGATCCTTTGAGGATATCCTCATGATGTTGTTTCTTATAAGCTCGCGAAGATATCTGAAGTATCTCGGAAGTCTTCTTATTACCGCTGAGGAGATTTGCTTTTCATTCTTTTGTTCCTTGTTCATCTTAGTACCTTTCAAAATGTATCGGGCAGAATACCCTTTTTTACTTTATTTTTTATCGCAGTCCTTTGTGGCATATGCATTCAGTGCAAGATCGGAAAACACCTTGCTTCGTTCGTTTTCGGGTACTGCCATATATTCATAATAGCCTTGTGCACCTGTCATGACACCGTTGTCTCCGCAAAGGTTCTTTGGGGGAAGATACAGTTTTACGCCGTATTTGTCACAAAGCTCCGCAAGTGCGGTTCTGAGATGTGAGTTTGCCGCAACACCGCCCGCAATAACAAGTTTTTTTGATGTAAAATCGTCACTTTCAAAAAGTATCTTTATTCTTGATGTTATCGCGTGTACGACTGCCGCCGTAAAGGAGGATGCGAAGTCCTCTTTGTTTATCTCTTCGCCCTTCTGCTCTGCGGTATGCAGTGTATTGACGGCACCGGTCTTAAGTCCCGAAAAGGAGAAATCCAAGGGAGCATCCTTGACGTGTGCGTCGGAGAATTTGTAAGCCTTCTCATTACCTTCAAATGCCGCCGCATCCATCTTAGCACCGCCCGGATAGGGGAAGCCGAGAAGTCTTGCGACCTTGTCAAAGCATTCGCCGGCGGCATCATCTCTTGTTACACCGAGTATACGGAAATCCGTGTAGCTGTCAACACCTATAAGTGATGTGTGACCGCCGGAAGCCACAAGTGCCGCAAAGGGAGGTTCGAGCTTTTCTGTACCGTTCTCTCCGTTGTAAACGGTATATATTGCCGAGATATGCGCCTTTATGTGATGTACGGGGATAAGCGGCTTTTTGCAGGTATAAGCAAGGCTTTTTGCAAAGTTTACGCCGACAAGCAAAGCACCGATAAGTCCGGGGCAGTTTGTGACCGCCACGGCATCTATATCATCCATAGAAAGTCCCGCATCGGCAAGAGCCTTGCTGCACACACCGTGTATTGCCTCGGAATGTGCTCTGGAAGCGATTTCCGGAACGACACCGCCGTAAAGGGCATGAGTCTCTATCTGTGATGCCACAACATTTGATAAAACTTTTCTTCCGTCCTCAACTACTGCGGCACAGGTCTCATCGCAGGAGGACTCAATAGACAGGATCTTCATTTCAATTCCTTTTCTTTACTGTAAAATAGAGGCAGAAGCCTCATAAAATATAATACACGGAAACTGTGACGCAGAATCAATAGTGATTCGATGTCAGAGCCTCTCACTTGATTTCAAGATTATACAGCACTCCGTTTTCCGAAGGCTTTTTATAGTAATTCTTTCTCACTCCAACATTCTCAAAGCCGAGACTTTCGTAAAGTCCTATTGCGGGAAGATTGCTCTCCCGCACCTCAAGCGTCAGAAGGGTGATGCTGTTGTTTTTGCAATAACTGCAAAGTTCATTCATAAGCCTCTTGCCGATGCCGCACCGTCTGAATTGCGGCAGAACTCCGACATTGTTTATGTTGCCGACATCCAAGGAGACATACATCCCTGCATATCCTGCAACAGTACCGCTTTCTTCATCCTTAGCCACAAAGTATACCGCATACTCGCAATCAAGAAGCTCTTCAAGGGATCTTCGTGACCACGGCTCGGAAAAGCAGAGGTTTTCAATTACTTCCATACCATCAATGTGCGACGGCATAAGTCTTTCATAAACTATCGACATTCGGGGAATACCTCCCGGATAACTGCATCAATTCCGTCGGATATCTCGCCGAGAGTTTTTCGGTAAACACCGATATCACCGCCGTAAGGATCGGAGATATCAGATGGGAAAGCATATATCTTATCACAATATGACGGAAACTGTGCAATAAGCATTGCGGCATGACGCGAAGTAATACCGATAACAACATCGGCACTTTTTACATCTTCTTCCGACACGGTCTGTGAAATATGTTCAAATCCCGAAATGCTTATCTCATCGAGTGCGATCGCGGCGTTATGCGAAATCATGCTTCCGTCGGCACAAAGGCCTCTCGACTCTGCGGAAGCCTCAATTCCAAGCAAGGAAGCCTTATGATTAAAGACCGCCTGTGCCATAGGACTTCTGCAAGTATTTCCCGTACAAACAAACAATATTTTTTTCATATTTAATAATCAATCAAAGGAAACAAGGTTTCAGAAGTTCGCAAGCGAACTTTAAAAATGCTTTGCATTCTTCACAACCTTCAATTCCGAATTCCGAATTTCATCAATATCCCATTCTGCCGTCAAGACTGTCATCGTCATCTATCCAGTCCGAGACATTATAAACGGTATATGTATCCTTGGTGTTTCTCACGATGACTTTCTCGATACCTGCATTGATGACAAGCTTTTTGCACATCTGGCAGCTGCAGGAATCCGGAACAAGCTCGCCTGTCTTGCCGTCAATACCGCAAAGATAGATGGTAGCACCAAGCATCTGCTCACGGGATGCCGCAATAATGGCATTCGCCTCTGCATGAACGCTTCTGCAAAGCTCGTATCTCTCACCTCTCGGGATATTCATCTTTTCACGAAGGCAAACACCCATGTCGGTGCAGTTCTTTCTTCCTCTGGGCGCACCGTTGTACCCTGTGGAAACTATAATGTCATTTTTTACAATGATAGCACCGTACTTTTTGCGAAGACAGGTCGCTCTTGTCGCAACGGTACAGGCAATATCAAGATAGTAATTTTCCTTACTGATTCTGTCAGCCATATAAGCTCCTTTCAAGCCGTGGGACTTACTTCATATTCTTTACAAACTCACGGAGATATTTTTTAAATTCATCCCCGTATTCTTGATTGTTTACGGCACACTCAACATTCGCCATAAGATAGCTCAGCTTATTGCCGATATCATAACGTGTGCCTTCAAATTCATAGGCAAACATTCCGCTCTCACGAGCCATGACAGCCATGGCATCCGTAAGCTGAAGCTCTCCGCCGACGCCTCTCGGTATCCTGTCGAGAATATCAAAGATCGCAGGTTCAAGCACCACTCTGCCGAGTATGGCAAGATCGGATAGAATCTCCTCGGGTTTTGGTTTTTCTATCATGTCGCTGACACCGTATACACCGTTGCCGATATCATCAACCTTCAGAGAGCAGTATTTTCCGATAAGGTCTTTCGATACTCTTTTTACACCGGCAACCGACTTGCCGTATTTTTCATAGACCTCGCAAAGCTGGAGCGTTGCAGGCTTTTCGGAGACCACAAGATCATCTCCGTATATTACGGCAAAAGGCTCGTCCTTAACAAAATTCTTAGCCATGCGTACAGCCTGACCGAGACCACCCGTCTCATGCTGATGAAGATAGTAGATGTTTGCAAGATCGTTTATGCTCCTGATCTCTTCGTAAAGCTCTTCTTTGCCGGATTCAAGGAGCTTTTTTTCGTACTGAGGGCAAGCTGTGAAATGCTTTTCGATACATTCCTTACCGACCGCAGTGATGATAAGTACATCCGTAATTCCGGACTCAGCCGCTTCTTCTATAAGATACTGCATCGCAGGTTTTGCGTCTATAGGAAGCATTTCCTTGGGAACTGACTTTGATATGGGGAGCATTCTTGTTCCAAGGCCCGCCGCAGGGATGACAGCTTTTGTTATTTTCATTGTTCTGATTTTTCCTTTCATTTCACGGAGGATAAGTGCGGAAATAATAACACAAATGTGTAAGCACCTTCTCCGATTACACGATACATCTGTTGAGCCGCTGTTCTTGCTTTGGATATTTTAAAGCAGAAAGGTGTGAATTTTATTGCTCTGACTCGGGGAGCGGAATCGGAAACGCGGGTACAGCAGGAGCTGTCTGTCCGTCGGGAACAGGTATCGGAGCGTTTTCCGGAGGTGTTTGAGGTACAGTGTCAACTGCATTCTCTGTCTCATTGGGAATATTTACATAGGAGGATCTTGAAATATCCAGCCTTGCATACTCTCCGATCGCGCAGATATCCGTTACTTTGTCCTTGATAAGTTTACTCTTCTTCCCATCAAAGTAATACAGGCTCTTTTTTACATCTCCGCTTTCCGCATCGGTTACCGATCCGATCCAGAATATACCGGAAAGCTCATCGGAAACGGCATATGCCTGTGTGACATCAAAACCATCGCCTATCTTTATCGTGTTGCCCTTTTTATCTATAAATGATGCGGTACCGGAGGATACGGTAACAACTCCCGAACCGTCGGAAGCTGCCTTTATGATATCCGGATCTACGGATATCTTCATCTTGTTCTCACCATTCTCACCGTAGGGGGTACGGAACATATTGCCGTCCTTGTCCGTGTAGTAAACGAACTTTCCGTCGGGAGAGATATCTATGAGCGTGCATCCGCCGAAATTCATTATTCTTGTGATATCGTTCTTTTTCTTGTCGAGCTTGCCCGTATAAAGTATACCCTCGGAAACAAAAGCACATCTTTCATTGTCCGAAACGCGAAGCTCTTCAACAACATAAGTATCGAAAACAGATTCCCTTGTTCCGCCCTCGGATACTTTATAAACAAACTTGTTGGCGTTGTCGTAATAATAATACGGGAGGAATTCCTTGCCGAAGACATTGCGTACCTCGGGTATCTCCTTGAAGGAAACGTAGTTGTGGCATACATAGTCGTTGAAATCATATCCGAAGAGCGATCCCTCCGAGGTGTTGGATATTGAGTAATCTTCATCGGTACAGGTGTAGAAGACGGTTCTGTCCTCATACTGTGCCGCAAAGGATCTTCTGTCCTCTGCGAAAATTATTGATCTGAGCTTTGTTTCCTTGAATATCGGGATCTCGACTCTTTCCGTGGTGCTCTTCTCAACTATGATGTCTGTGGAGTCTGCGGTATTTTTTCTTGCGTATATCATATATTCACCCTTGTTGTCAATGGAAAGGGGGTGAGCGTTTTTGATACCGGGATTTGTAAGCTCCGCATCCGCGGCGGAATAAACCATTACCTTAGAAGATCCGTTTTCATCAAGGCTTATAAGAGCATATCTTCCGCTGGTGGATACAGCGACCTCCCTTACATCCTTTGCAACAGAGATCGGAGCTTCACCGTCCACCGAAAGAGTAAGATCGAACATTGTGCCGATATCATCCTTTTGAGTCAGCAGATAAAGATACTTGTTGTTGCCGCCCGATACCATGTGCGGGATATAGTCCTTGTTCTCGGAAATCTTCTGTATCTTCTTGCCGTACTTTGAGATCCTCAGTACATAATTTGATTCCTTTGCCGAGGCGAATTCACCGCTGTATGTAAGGTAGACACACTTTCCGTCTGCGGATGAGATGAATTGTATAAGTTCGCCCTTTCCGATGTTGCAATCCTTGTCGTTAGGGAAAGCACAGTGAAGCATACCGTCCTCAGTATGGTAGAAAACAGGCTGATTCTTGTACTCGCCGGTCTTATAAAGCAAAGCGTCCTTGTCCTTGAAGAAGAACATCATGATGACTATGAACAGAGCCGAGAAAAGAACACCGAATACCGAAAGCTTTATAAGTGTTCCGGATCTTTTCTTTTCTCTCTTGCGCTTTGTTTCGCGAACAGCCTTATCGCTGTATTCCGAACCTGTTCCGGTGCGGATACCTCTGTCATCACCGCGCGCATCAACTGCGGGCTGTCCCTGTGCGTTGGAGGCTGCAGCTCTCGCTTTTTCAATATAAATATCATATTCCTGAGGGAGCTTGTATTTCAGTCCGCATCTCGGACATCTGCAATCCGCATTTATTTCATGCACCGTTCCGCACTTGGGGCAGGCGACCTTTGGTGCTTCTGCTTCAAAAAGCTTTTTTATCCAAGAAATAAGTCCCATAAACACCGATCCTTTCCGATTCAAACTAATATATCAAAAATGTATAAAGCAAATATTCATACATAATATATTATAACATATCGGTGTGTAATTGTCAAGTATTTTGCTGATTCTTCTCCATCTGTGCCTTTTCTGTGGTATTACGGCGTTTTTACCGAAGCATACATTTGTCGGAGCGATGTGATTATGATATTGCTTTTTGACGATTTTCGTTAACACATTGTAAAAATAAAAAAAATTAAGTAAAATTTTGTCATGACTCTTGCAAAAACGGAAATTCTATGCTATAATGGCAAATGGTGCAGTTTGTTAATTAATTGACATACTGCGGAAATTCGTTAAAATTTATATTATAATAGGGCAGGTCGTAAAGACTGAGCCTTCCGGGAGACCGGGAAAGGAAGGACACTATGCTTAACAAGAAGACAGTTGAAGATCTCAAGGTCACAGGCAAGAGAGTTCTCGTTCGTTGCGATTTCAACGTACCGCTCAAGGACGGCGTTATCACAAGTGATAAGAGAATCGTAAGTGCTATCCCCACGATCAAGTACCTCCTCGATAACGGAGCAAAGGTTATCCTCACATCTCACATGGGCAAGCCCCACGCTGTTCTTACAGAAGGCTTCGGTCTTACAAAGAAGGAAAAGGCAAAGGTTGAGGCTCTTCCCGCAGAGGAACAGGCAGCAGCAAAGGCTAAGTTCCTTGAAAAGGCAGCTAAGGAAGATCCGGTAAACTTCACACTCAAGCCTGTAGCAGACAGACTCAATGAGCTTCTCGGCGGCAAGGTAACATTCGCAAAGGACATCATCGGTGAAGATGCAAAGGCTAAGGTTGCAGCACTTAAGGACGGTGAGGCTGTTCTTCTCGAAAACGTAAGATTTGATGCAAGAGAAACAAAGAACGATCCCACATTCTCCAAGGCTCTCGCTGAATTTGCAGACCTTTATGTAAACGATGCATTCGGTTCTGCTCACAGAGCTCACTCCTCCACAGCAGGCGTTACTGAGTTTGTTGAAGAAGCAGCTTGCGGCTACCTCATTCAGAAGGAACTCGAAGTTATGGGCGGCGCACTTGCTGATCCCAAGAGACCTCTCGTTGCTATCCTCGGCGGTGCTAAGGTATCCGATAAGATCGGTGTTATCGAAAACCTTATCGACAAGGTAGATACACTCATCATCGGCGGCGGTATGGCTTACACATTCTTCAAGGCAGTAGGTCATGAGATCGGTACATCCATCTGCGAAGACGATAAGATCGAGCTTGCAAAGTCTATGATGGAAAGGCTAAGGCTAAGGGCGTTAACTTCCTTCTCCCCGTTGACAATGTTATCGGTAAGGAATACAACGAAAACACAGAATTCAAGACAATCAATTCCGACGAGATCCCCGAAGGCTGGATGGGTCTTGACATCGGTGAAAAGACAAGAGAGATCTTCGCAAACGCTATCAAGGGCAGCGGTACAGTAATCTGGAACGGACCGATGGGCGTTTCCGAATGGGACAACTTCGCAGGCGGTACGATCGCTGTTGCTACAGCAGTAGCTGAAAGCGGTGCTATCTCCATCATCGGCGGTGGTGACTCTGCGGCAGCTTGTGAAAAGCTCGGCTTCGCTGACAAGATGACACACATCTCCACAGGCGGCGGTGCTTCCCTCGAATTCCTCGAAGGCAAGGATCTCCCCGGTGTATCTGCACTTAACAATAAGTAATTGAGTTTTATCTTCGGCGGCGGAGTATATCTGTCGCCGAAATATGTAAATTAGGATATAGGATTTAGGATATAGGATATAGGATTTAGGATATAGGATTTAGGGAAGGTTGGAAGCTTCGCTTCCTTTAATTGATTGAAAATTACAAAGTGCTGATTTGTTACTTTTGTCTTATCGGTATGAGTTTTGTTTTCTATAAATAGCACAAAGCATTTTGAATAAATGAAGATTTCCGCTTGATGTGTAAGAAATTATTGCAATGGAAGGTGCGGAAATCATCCTTCCCTAAATCCTAAATCCTATTCCCTAAATCCTTACAATACAATATTTCATTTAAGAAAGGAACTACCCTCATGAATACAGCAACAAGAAGAACAGTTATCGCAGGTAACTGGAAAATGAACAAGACTCCCTCCGAGGCAGCAGCATTTGTTAAGGAGCTCGCTCCCATGGTAGCAGGCAAGGACAACTGCGACATCGTAGCTTGCGTGCCTTTCGTATGCCTTCCCGCAGCACTTGAAGCGGCTAAGGGCACAAACGTAAAGATCGGTGCTCAGAACGTACATTTCGAAAAGTCCGGTGCATTCACAGGCGAGATCTCCGCTGATATGCTCCTCGACCTCGGCGTAAACTACGTTATCATCGGTCACTCCGAAAGAAGACAGTACTTCGGTGAAACAGACGAAACAGTAAACAAGAGAGTTCTC
>SVQR01000219.1 GCA_015065225.1 Oscillospiraceae bacterium
GGGTGTACCTATAAGTCCGTCTGTGAATGCGGGGGATACTACCGGGTCTGCAAGCTCCCAGATCTTACCCTGGGGATCCTTGAATGCACCGTCGCCGTATACCATTACTTCAACGCACTTGCCTGTCGCATCAAGTACTCTTTTCTGAATGTCAAGAACAAGATCCTTGCACTCTTTCGGGAACAGCTTTACCTTGTTCTCGGTAGATTTGTTGGAACCGAGAAGACCGTACTTTTCGTTACAGCCGCTGCCGTTTACGGAAGATGTGAGGATATCGTCAAGTCCGCATACTGCCTTTGCACCTGCGGCGAGAAGTATTCTCTTTGTGCGTGCTCTTGTGTGGATATCACAGTTAAGAATGTGATCCGCATAAGGAAGGATTGCCTTTGCCTGGTTTGCAAAGATTATCTCAACCTCTGCTCCCTCTTCCTTTATAAGATCGCCATAGTACTGAACGTAATCAACGCCTGTGAATTCATGCTTGTTCTCACCGAAAAGCTCGCGGTATTTCTCAAGTGTAAGAACATCCGAATAAGGATTTACACCTGCCGCATCTATCTTATCAAGAGAAACGAGGGAATTGCCGACTTCATCGGAAGGATAGCTGAGCATAAGAACTATCTTCTTTGCACCTCTTGCTATACCGCGAAGACAGATAGCGAAACGGTTTCTGGAAAGTATCGGGAAAATAACGCCTATTGTACCGCCGCCCAGCTTTGCCTTAACATCTGCGGCAATGTCATCAATGGATGCGTAGTTACCCTGAGTTCTTGCCACAACCGATTCCGTAATGGAGATAACGTCTCTGTCGCGGATATCAAAGCCTTCATACTCTGCCGCTTCAAGAACTGCCTTTGTAACCATTTCCGCAAGGTTATCGCCTTCCTTGAATATGGGACAACGGATACCTCTTGAAACTGTGCCTACTCTTCTTTCGTTTGCCATAATAATGACCCCTTTTTATATTAAAACTGTTTTTAACAAAATCACAAACAGTAGTATTATACCACCTTTTTTCGTAATATTCAATATTTATTTTTTTAAAAGTATATTAAGACGCACACAATTCGGTGCAGAAACGATACAAAAAAGAAAACACGGAGCACATTTGTACCCCGCGTATCCGTATGTATTTTTAAAATTACTTGTTGAAGAGGTGTGCACGCTTGCCGAAGTAGATCTTGTTGAGAACTGCCCAAAGAACCGCAACGCCTGCGTAAACAATGACATCAACTATCGGGAAGCCTTCACCGATAATAGCAAAACCGATGATCTGGTAAAGAACATTAACTACACCGGTGATAATATAAAGACCAACAACAAGCTTTGGAGCTATTGCCTTGAACTTGAGAAGGCTGAGTGCTGTAATGACACCGTAAGCAACCATTATAAAGCATACAATACCAAGGGCCACATCAAGAGTCTTCATAGCAGGGAATACCATATATACAAGTGATGCTCCCAAAGCTCCGTAATGACCGCCTGTCATGTATACTATCGCCATAATAAAATTAAGAACTGCGCCTGCCCAAAGTCCGAAATAAGCAAGGAACTTAAACCACTTCATGGGCAGCTGAGGCTGCATAGGCATCTGGGGCTGCATAGGGGGCTGCTGATAATCCACGCCCTGAGGCGCACCGTAATTGTTATTCATTTTTACTCTCCTTTTCCCCGCGTCTTTCGCGGAACCGTTTATCAAACGGCGTTGATATTCTGTAATATACAGTATATAGATTATAACACAGTAATTCTTAAATATATGTACATATATGAATTCATTGTAAATATTGCCGCATTTTGTCAAAAAAAAAGAGCGGAGTACAGTCACCCCGCACAAAAATATATTATTTGAATATATCTCTTCTTTTCTTGTAATAGTACCAATTTACAATACAAAGTCCCACGCCTATAATTATCGCCGAGCCAACGGTTATCGAGGACGAGCTGTAATTTATGGATGCCCTGACAAAGCTCTCATTTCGAACACCTGCCTCAAAGAGGAAGTCATACAGAGCCGAAACTGCACACATTATACCTATCATGATGTTGAGATGAAGAGGTGCGTGCTTTTTGCCTTTTTTCAGCATCTGTCTTATAACTGTCTGATATGCCGCCATAAGGAACATGGTAATATAAAACATCATATCGGCGACCTTTAAAATCGGGTAATAAAGATACATGAAATCCGTCAGCATGATGGTATTTCCCATCATATATGAATTCAGAATATACTTCAATCCCGTCAAATGGAGTACCCCCATAAACACATTCCACACCGCAGCCGCAAAAAGGGCGAAATTCACAAGAAATTTATGCCATTTCATGCCAAGAGGCTTTTCCTGCTCTGTTTCTTCAATTATGGGATGCTCGGGTCTTTCCCGCATTTTTTCCTTTATACTCATGATCACATTTCCTTTCACATTCTTATATTATTCCCTTTTACTCTATTAAAGCAGTATCTCATTCACTGCACCGACAGTACCTCTGTTGTCAAACAACACATCGTCACCGGGATCAATATTGTACATAAAGAGCTTGTCGATAATACCTTCATTGGTGAACATAGTGACAGGCTTTCCCGTCATGTTCTGCTGAAGCATATTGGAAAGAGAGAGCCTTTCTATATGGCAGTCCTTGCAGACCTTTAGCGTTTCGACACCGGAGATCTCCTCATTTCTGCAAACATTGTCTATCGTCAGAAAGTCGATATCAAGGTCTCCGTCGATCCATATGAAGGAAAAGCTGTAGTAAGAGTTATCGCCCTTATTGTACTCCGGTCTTCTCGGAGCGTTCTTTCCGAATACGTTGCGGATGGATATATGGCTCATCTTCCCTCTCACGCCGCTTCGGAGGTAAAAATATGTAATTCCGATACAGTTCTGATAATATGTCCCCGATACATTTGAGATGCTTATATTCTCCACAAGCGACTTTGTTGAAAGAAGCCTTACGCCTCGCAGACAATCGCATCCGAGTATGCCGTCCACAACGATATCGCGTATAGTACCGTCACAGCCGTCATCGGCATTGAGTGCTACCACGTCATCATAGCAGGTTCCCTGTACATTTCTGATCGTTCCGTATCTGCATCCTCCGTCAATGTGGATGCCGTCCATATTCTCCGCTGTCGGATTTCCGAGATTCTGGTCGAAGAATATATTCTCCACGGTGAAGTATGTGATATACGCCATCTCCACGCAGTATGTAACGGGATCCTTTACGGTAAGGTTTCTGACAGTAAGCCTTTCGGCTTTGTAAAAGTGCAGCACCGTTCCTCTGTATGCATCGGTATAGCTTAAAACGGTATCGGGATTCCTGTCGTTGTGAGTACCGCAGGCCTCACGTCTTGAGCCGTCCTTTATGGGATTGCCTCTCTGAAATTTGTTGTTGTAGTCCCATATACCGCCCTCTACGGCAATATCATGGGCATTTTCATCGTTGGTTATCATATAACAATCCGAGTGCGGAAGAAGCTTTATTGTTGTTGTCCTTCCAAGCCTCAGCGTCTGATTACTGTGCAGTATAAGAGTCTTGCTTATGCAGTAATGCTTTTCCGGCGCCGGCAGTTCAACAAGAGAAAGACCGCTGTCAAGCATTTCCTGTATTGCAAGGGTATCATCGTTTATCCCGTCTCCGTAAAGTGTATAGTACATAATGATGTCCCTCCATATTTAGTATCCTTGCCGATACCGAGATAAAATCACAAGTATTATACAGCATCCAACTGTTTTTGTCAACAATATTTATTGATGCTTATATATTCTACTTAAGGAAATTGTGTAATGACAGTAAATAGTCAAGAAAATTGACAATAGGTTACGGAGATAAAACAACATACAATTTTATATTATATTTCCTAAGCAACAAAATGGCAGGGCAAGTCAAAAAAATTTAGAGATTATTGCTTGAATTTTTCATAAAAATATGCTATAATTTATATATGATTTAATCATCGTGTGAGCGTACATATAGCCTGTAAAATCTATCGGCATGTTGGTTTTATAAACTATAAGTTTCGCTTGTCGACTCACCGTAATTTACGCACTATTGCTACTGCCGTAGGTATTGTGTGAAGGAGGTGTTCGATGTGAAAAGAGTTCAAGCAGCTTGTATTCTTCAGACATTAGTGTTTCAGCAGAAAGATGACACTTAT
>SVQR01000022.1 GCA_015065225.1 Oscillospiraceae bacterium
GCCGTTGTATAGTCAAAATCATCATCGGCAATGTAATCAACACCACCGTACTTCTTCGTCGTCCTCGCCATAAATCATCCCTCCGTATTTTTTCTCCCGATTTCAGAGAGTTTTTCCTCAAGTGTGTGTCCGTCGGTCATAACAATCCTGCTACCGTCTATTTCATCCATGATCTTCGTTATCTTGGAAATCAAGTCATTCAGCTCTCGGCATAACAGTTCTAATGCCGCTCTGTCGGATAATCCTTTTATATCAACAGCCTTGTTGTGCATCATGATTTTCCCCCCATACTCTCACGAAGCTTGGAAGAGATCCCCTTGATCCTTACATCACCATTGCCGGAAAGCCTGATACTGAATCCATCGCATCTCCTTATAGGGATCTCACAAACAAGTGCTGTATCTATACAGTAGAATACCTCCTTCATCATCTCGAAAGCACCGCCGTCATAAGATATTTCAATACGCATCGAGGATCCGGGAAAAAGACTGTATCTTACAGCAATCGAAGAAACGATCTTCTTCTTTTCCGAATAAAGATCAAAAGGTCCCAGCACAGCAGACCATCGCACTGCCTCATCTCCATCATTGATCCTGAAACAATTGTCCCGGTCTGCAATATAAATATCACCCGAGAGCTCGCACATGGATACGGTGTCGGTACCGTCCTCTATATACCAGAATCCATAATCCGTATCATATACATACAGATGTCGAACCCCCTTCTGATCCTTCATGGATATGTAATATCGTCTGTCATCATCTGCCGCAAACGCCTCGGTATACATACCTTCTCCCAGTTTTTTTGAAATGCATTCCGGGAAAGAACCGCTAAATACATATACACCACGCAAGCTTTTATAAAAAAGCCGTCCGGAAAGAGAGCATATGCTTTCACTGCACCCTCTCTGACATCCGTATGTCTCAATGCCTTGCAGTCTGTACATTGACGGTTTACTTCCGGAAAGTAAATGTATATGCCGTTCTTTGAACAGGACAATGTCCCCCGCATATGGAGCGATCCCGGTGAATTCTCCATCGGATCCGACCTCTACGCTGAATGAATCCATCGATGTCCCGGAGAAGTATCTGAAATTCAACGGATGTCCGAGTCTGGATGCCACGACGGTATTATCATCGCTGCAAACCCCGAAAAGCCTGTTGTCATTTTCACATATAAAACTCAATTTAGGAACAGTGCGGGTGATAGTAATAGCGCCGCCGTCGCCAACTTTTGTCGGAACAATCTGCGAACCCGAAAAGGTGAATTCTGTTTGTGTACTCGATATTCCGATATCAGTTATCACATATTCCGTCGCCTCATCACCGATGTCTTCTCCATCTGATATGTTGCCGATCTTAAGCACATCGCCTTCAGTAAAAGGGAAAAAATATTTTGCAAACTTCCGCATCCCGTATATAACATTGGACGGTGCTCCGAAATTACCATCGTGGAATGAAAATGTTATCTTATTGGTGCTTTGATCCACCAGGATATCATTCATCTCAAAAACAAGGACATCTTTGTTGTTTATAACAATAGTCGTATTTGGATAAAGTGCATCTGTACCGAAATCGTTATCAAGGTATACACACTCTCCATTCTCGGAAAAAGACAGCACATGATATTCACCGTTTGCACGAGGATTGAATGCCGCATCCGTAAAGTTCCACATTCTTATCGAATCGCCAACTTTCAGATAATCTTGCCACGGAAAATCTTCACGAATGAGACTGCTTATATCTCTCACAACCCTCATCTCGTTTCCGCACAGTTCCAAGCATCTACCATACCCGGGTACAATAGATACCCTCCCGTCCATTCTTCCGAATATATCATTGATATAGTCATAGAACACAAGATCCGGCGCAATACAGATCTTACCGTTACAAATCGCTATCGACTTTTCGGTATCTTTGTCAACATATCCGACCACTCTACCGTCATACCATAGCTTTCCATCTGCAATAAACGTAAGCTTTCCGTTCGCCCTAAAGACCTTGTCTATTTTTTCAAGTCCTTCGGGAAGCTGTATCGCATTTCTGGATCTGCGCGGAGAAAGATACGGATAATATCCGGATGAAAGGTTTGTCATCTCACTCATTTCCGAATTCATCCTTGCGGGAGTAGCATTGTATCCTCTGAATTCATTGATGTTAAAGCTCCCGTAAGGAACTTCATACCTTGCATATCCGTCAATCATAAATCAACCTCCGTCACCATAGCCCCGACACCTTGTGCTTGTCCGGGTTCCTATTCCTGTTGTAATATCTCGCATACGCAGAGTAAAGCTGCTGACATCTGCTGTACAGATTGTTATACAGCTCATACTCCTCACGTTCAAAATTAACCTGTGCCGCCGCATAATAACAGTACGCCTCATCATAAGGCGGCGGAAGCACAAGAACATCCTCGCTTGCCCGACACTCCGATACATCAATACCGAATATATCTATCTGTGCCCGCATATCAAGCTGATCAATATACCTTCCGAGCTTATCCGCCTCAAGCTCCGTGCCTATAAGCTCCGCCGCCCGTAGTATCGCTTCTCTCTTTGTCATATATCATTCTCCTTTTACAATTTGCCTGCAACCTTCCGCAGCAGCCAGTAAATATCCATATCCTTCGCCGCCTTCTTCTTCCATTTCTCCGGCTCGGTTATAACACCGATACCGGCGAGCAAAGAAACATATCCTTCTATCTCTTCCTCGATAGATCTGAGCTTTGAAGAATATGTACCTGCCTTGTTCGGAATGCCGATAAAGATAGCAGGATCTACCGTCACGGATGTACCTTTCTTCCTTACCTCAAAATGAGTGTGTTCCCCGAATGAATACCCCGTGTTCCCCATGATTCCGATCCTGTCGCCCTTCTTGACCTTCTGACCTTTCTTAACATACCGCTTCGCAAGATGGCACATAAATATACTGTACCCACCTGAATCGGTATCAAGACGAACGTAGTTGCCCCATTCCCAAGTTTTATTTGATTTACTTGTTACAATAGTGCTCGCCCCGATCACACCGTCACAAGGAGCAAAGACCGTCGGCGAGGAGATACCTACAAGGTCAATCCCCTTGTGATTATCACGCTTGCCGTTGAGTGTACGCCACCCGTAAGGAGACGTAACCTTAAATTCACCTTCAAAGCACGCATTCATTCCGAACTCCTCCTCTTTGTTCCGACCTTTGCCTTCTTCTCCGCTTCCTTCTCATCTTCCTTCTGCCATTCCCGCTCCTTGTATTTCTGCTTGTTCTCGTAGATCTTCCCGAGACATCCGCATTCAAACCCGAGTATACCGAGTACTCCATATACAAGAGCTTCCGGAACACCGCCCGTAGTTTCATAAAGCCGGATCATCTTAAGTACAAAAGCCACAAGTGTCACAGCAACGAATATAAGAGCAATATCCGACTTGCAGATCTTCTTATCCTTACTCTTCCTTGCCATTACCGTCACTCTCCTTGCTTCCGACCGCCGCCGCATCAACAAGTCCCTCTCCGACTATGTACGCTATAAGCACAGCTCCCGCCATTATAACAGACGTCGCCATAACAACAGTGTTGTCCGCACAACCTACCGCCGTCATAACAGATGTTGCAAAACCTACAACCGCCGCCCAGAACTTACGGCTGGTCAGCTTCTTCTTCCAGTCAATTTTCATATACATCTCTCCTTTACGAAAGAACATCCCACTTTGTGACTTCATCATGTATTTTGTCAATGAAGGAATTACCCTTCAAAGCCTTGTATGCCTCATAGAGCATAATAAAATTCTCCATCTCATACTGTCTGATCCTCTCATCCTCTCTGTGATGATAATAAATACGAAGCATCTCACTCCTGAGCTGACACTTCGTGCCCTCTTTAATCTTTTTGAGCGATGCCCAAACAGGAACAATAACTCCCGCAAGCACGCCAACCTCAGCGATAAATGCAACAATCGTCGATAATGTCATATCCTACCTCCTCAATAAATAATCTTAACATTTCCGACATAATCTACCGTTCTGTCACAGTATACGGTGATATAACAAGCATTTGCTTTTCCTGTACCGCCGTTGTCGGCAAGCCAAATAAATGCACATCCTCGTGCGGCAGCACATTCATTGGACGGTTCAAATACAGCCACAGACCCCAAAGGCACATCAAAGCCGCCTTCATAATCGTCATATACGTATCCGCCGTTGCCATCCTCTGCCCAAGATCCGCTGTTCATTACCAAATTTAATATGCCATGCTTGGCACCGTTAACAAGAACAGTTCCATCCTTCTTAACCGTAAAAACATTCTTCCTCGCCGATGCCGTACCGTTCCCGACTATAAATATCGCATCGCTGTCATCCGCATTGTATCGTCCTACAACAACCTGCCCCTGCTGCTTCGCATTAGTACCTTGACCTATAGCTGCAGACTGAGATCCTGATGCTGTGACATTTTCTCCGACTGCTAAAGAAGCTCTGGCTGTAGCCTTAGCGTTCTTACCCATAGCTATTGAGATATCACCACTCGCCTCAACATCAGCACCGCTTGTGAAAGCTGCATAACCCTTCGCATATGACCTTATACCCTGTGCATGGGAAAAGGTCCCTGAAGCTTCCGAGTCCTGACCTTCTACATGAGAGGACTGTCCCGAAGCAATTGTTCGATATCCTTCCGCATGAGCCTGTGCTGCACTCGCTATAGTACCATTACCTTCCGCATGAGAAGCAAAATAATTCGCCTGTGTACTGACACCTTCCGCATGAGAATGAGCTCCTTTTGCAGTTGTATTCAGCCCTTCCGCATGAGATTGTGATCCACTTGCTGTAGACCCCATACCTTCAGCATGAGCTCCTCCTCCTGATGCTGTAGTATTCTGTCCTTCAGAGTGAGCATTACCTACAGTAGCTTTAGTCTTATGACCTTCTGCATGGGATTCATTACCGATAGCCATATTTCCGCCACCCTCGGCATGAGCGCCATATGCTGCATAGTTGTTCACACCCTCAACGTGAGAATAAAAACCATCCGCAACATTGCCACCGCCCTCAGCCGAAGAATAAGCACCTAAAGCCATGTTGATTACTCCAACCGCATATGCATTTTTGGTAATAAGCACAACACCGACATCGGGCTTATTATATACATGGAAGGTATAATCCGCAATGCCGCCGTCTGTGTCCTCATTTATAGCCGTAAATCCAAGACTATCCTCGGAATATGTAACAACATTGTTCACCACCGAAGCGATAGTTCCGCAATTGTTGTAGTGATTCTTGTTAACGATAGAGAATCCGTCTCCAACATCATAGGCAGGCGTAGCAAAAGACGTATCCGTATTATCTGCGGTCGATATCACAGGTACTACCTTTGTTTCGGAAAGATAAATCTTCTTATTAGTAAGGTCAATCGACTTGATATAGTAAGCCTTACACCCGACATGGTTATCACCATATGTCACGTTGCCGTACTTATCCTTGGAATATCCTCTTACATTCGCAACGCATCTATAATCCGGTTCCGGAAAAAGAGTAGCCTCGCCATTTCCATCTGCCAGGTACAAATCAACGGTAAAAAGACATCCACCGTCACTGTCAAACACAAAATCTCCGGTGGACATTTCTGATGTATCCACAGCTTTCGGCGCATTGTAACGCCGCCCGACTTCACAATCAAACGGTAAACCCAATGCCCTTACATGAATACCCGAACCGCCTTTCTCGCCTTTCTCGCCTTTTTCACCTCTGTCGCCCTTCTCGGCAATACAGAGCCACTTGTCGGTGTAAACCATAGGATTCTCACCTTTTGATCGCTCGGCAACAAGAACATAACTCGCCCCACCAAAAGCAACCTTGTTCCCACGAACATATTCCTTATAGGGATCAAACACTTCAAAAACATTTCTTGCATTTTCCGCCTTTGACACATCCTCATTGAGCTTTGCCAGATCCGTCATCGCTCCAACAAACATCGAATACTCCGGATCCCCGGCAACCTCATTGTCCGAAACAACAATTCCCGGCTCAACATTATAACGAAACCTCGCACTCGTCATCCTTGCATCCCCGGAATAAAAGTCGATAATTCCCACACAAAGCCCCGCAACAGCGGAAAGCCTCTCATCGGCAAAAGATAACTCCACAACAGCAGGGCAGAAGCACAGCACCGCCTGTACCGAAAGAGTAAGCGCAACCTTCATGCCGTCGCTTCTCTCTACTGCCACCGATACAGCGTCAACCCCGGTTATATCCGCACCCTTCCCGCTATCGTCAATCAGATGCATCCTCACGATCGGAGCCGTCTCACCGACTCTTATCCCGCGAAGCACCATGCCGTCATCCTTCTTGATCGGCAAAAGCCATTCAAATATTTTTTCCATAATAACCTCCGTAATATTAGGGGATAGGATTTAGGATATAGGATTTAGGGGATGATGATTCCTTCGGAATCTTCGATTTATTTAAAAAATACGGATTAAGTCGGAAGAACAAAATGATAGAATCAAGTAACATCTTTGATCATTTTTTCAATCAAATGAAAATTTGCGAAGCAAATTATCCTCCCCTATATCCTAAATCCTATCCCCTAAATCCTTTTCCACATCCAAACAAAACAGCGGCAGAAAGCACCGCCGCCTTCCACCGCCGTAATTCACTTTATATTGCTGACTCAAATACCGAGAGACTCGGTCTTCTTCTTGTATTCGTCCGAAAGCTCTCTCTGCATATCAGCAGCAGTCCTGTCCTGTTTTGCCGAATTGTCAAGAACTTCCTTGAACTTGCGCTTGATCATTACAGGCTCGCCACGCTTGATGATGCAGTTCTCACCGTTAACCGATACATATACATCATCACTGTACTTGCCGTTGTCACGGAAAAGCGTAACCTCCACAAGCTCTTCGCCGCGTGCAATAGCCGCCTTCACATCCTCGGATACAGCATCCGATACGGCAGGAATGCCTTTGCGTATGGATTCCGCTTCCTTCTTCGCATCCTCAATGATGCCGGCCGCAACTTCCTTTGCCGCCGCCAGGAGTTCTTCGATCTCCTTCTTCACAGCATCAACCTTTGCTTCCTTTTCGGATGCTTCAAGAGCCTCGTTCTTTACTTCCTTTGCCATAGTTTGTCACCTCGTCATTATCAGTTAGGCTCGTAAGAACCTGCCGCCGAGAAGCTGGATGCAGACTCAACTCTGACCATGTACTCCTCAACAAGTCTTTCCGCAGTCTTTGTAGCTTTCCAGCCCGCTGTCGCTCTCTGATCAAGAGGATCGGCGGTACCGGCAGAACCAAGCTGCTTGATGATGGTCTTAAGACCTCCGCCTTCGATCTCGGTAACACCGTAAGCATTCGCCCCAAGGAACAGCGTGCCGTATACACCGATACCGGAAGCACCTGCCTTGTCAAAGATCTTAGCTTCAGTTGTTTCAACGAATCTTACACCGTGGATCTTACCGATCTCACCCTCAAAGATGTTGGTCGAACCGGCATACTTGTTCGCTTCGATCCATTCCTCGTCACTCGTAAGATCGTAAGTAACGTCGGGATGAATGACCGCAACATAACAACCGCCTATCTTGGGAGCATTCATACGCTTGAGCTCTCTTGCCGCCATCTTTACAAGAGCACTTGTAAGCTTCATATCCGAACCGATAGCACTACGGGACGTCACACCGCCCGCATATATAACGTGAGTACCGCCGACCAGAACTTCACGGGTAATGGTATCAAGCGTAAGACCTGACTGATTACCGAGAAGCGTAACAGCCTCAACAAGATTGTTGTCAACAGCTGTAAGAAGAAGCATATCCGACAGCTGTACATAGTCACCGTACTGGGAAACGGTAGACTCAAGCGGTACAACCTCAAGACTTCTGCCGGATGGTGTCACACCTTCCTGGAGAGGTACCAACGCCTTGGGGAACGGCTTGTAACGCCTGAACTGAACGGTCTTGCCGCTACCCTTGGGAATAGGAACCTTCTGACCGAACTGATCATGCACCAGATTCGGCTGAGCATTGTCTATCAGAAGATCGCTGTAATATGTACGCATCTCCGCGGAAAGCCCCTCGGAGGTCGTAACATTTGTGTTGTCAAAAAGCCTAAGATATGGCTTGAATTTAAAGAGCTTCATATTATCATCCTTTCATAATTTACAGGACAATACGGCATCGTGTTCTATACTACAGAACAATCTTCTCTCCACGCCTTGCACGACGTGCGATCTCCGCTCTGTCCTCTTTAGTAAATTTGGATGGATCGCTCTTGACGATGGTCGCCGCACTGCTTCTGGCTCCCGCTTCGGAAGGTCTCATACCACGAGCTCTGATGTTATCGGTGACCTGCTTTCTGACAGCATCCGCCGTCACACGCATAGCACCGCTGACAATCTCATCATTGTGCACAACCTCAAAAGCCGTCTTAACATCAATACCGCTCTGCAAAAGTTTTAAGAATGTCGGATTCTGCGCCTCGGAATTCAAATCAAAACCCGGATAAAGCTCGGATAGCCTTTCCGCTTCGGCATTCCATCTCGTCATCCTCTCATTTGCGGCACGCTGTCTGTCAGCCGTTTCCTGTGCATTACGAAGAGCTTCGTTTTCCTTCTCAAGCTTCAGCTTGTACTTGTACTGCTCAACAGTCAAGCCCTCTGCATATGCTGCTTCCTCAAAGAACGAATCATCCTCACGTATCGCTTTGGTAAGAGCCGTGATATCATCGGACTTAACACCGTACTTTCCCGCAAGCAGACCGACAAGATCATTGGTATCAGTCTTGTATTTTTCAAGTGTACGCATATCGCGCGTACGCCTGTCAACAATACTTTTTACACGCTTGTTGAAAGCATCCTTGAACTCTCCTTTTATAAGAGCATCAAAGTCCTCATCACTACCTACCACAGCCTTTTCTTTGTTCGTATTGCGAACTTCGTTCCCGGCGACGGAACCGCCATTATCCCCGGAAGCTGTATCTTTTACCATACCCTGCGCATCGGTATCGGCATCCGCATTCTGCTTTCCGTAGATAACATTGCTGAGATCCTTTGCATTTCGCTCCGATCCCGCAACTTTGCTACTGCCATTTTCCGAGCCGGCGGCACTCGATGTTACGCCCGAACCCGCTCCGCCTTCATCAAAAAGCGAAAGCAAAGGTATGAACTTGTATCTATTCATACACAGTCCCTTTCAAAAGTTTATTTTACGAGGTCTTTCCCTCGAGTAAGTTCGCAGAGCGAACTTGTCAAGTTTTCTTCGAAAACTTGCGTATTGCTGCTCCGCAAAAACATTTTACTATAAATAAAGATTCAATGCGACATACGGTCTCAAGTTTCAACAACACATACATTGTCCGGATACGCATCCGCCAACATCATAAACGAACAAAGACAATACTCGAAAGCAAGCCCCGTTTTTATTCCTCCACGACAAGATATATGCCCGAACCCCGTCACAGGATCATACTCAACCAAAGGCTCAGAACCTATCGCATCAAGGTAATTTGCCAACGAAAAGAATTGCCCCGATAACGCCGCACAAACAATGTCATTACCCGGATTAAATCCCGCATGACCTTCCATCCGAAGATCAAACTTGCCCACAAACATCCCTCTCGAAAACTTATAAGAAATCTTCGTCATAGCTCTATCCCTTTTTCAACAATTTTGCATTTTGCACTTTACATTTTGCATTGCACGCAAAGCGCGCTCACACTTCAGTAGTCTTCGCCGTCATCTCCCGTGCCTTCTCCACATACCTGTTTTCCGGCACAGGATCAAGATTCACACCCTTTTCCGCCGACACAGGAGCCGAAGGCATCATCCCGGGCGTCGCATTCCCGACAAGAGCCTGCACCTGCTGCATCAACGCCATCCCGAACTCACCGCCGACAGAATTTGCAGCATTGACACACAGCTGAACCATCTGCATCATCTTATCCTGCAACGTCGCATTCTTTGACAGCGTGTCAACAAGCTTCTCCTTACCGTCAAAGGTCATCAGTTCCAACATCGGAAGCGTCATGTCAACCCTCGCAGGATCAAATACACCCAGATTCAAAAGGCTTACCGCAAGCTCATTCTGTGCATTCCTCTGATAAGAATTCTGCTTCTCGGCACTTATCTTAATGTCAAATACAGGCTCTCTCGAATACATCCGACCGTCAGCTCCCATGCTCTCGGAAAGACGTATATTCGAATTGTCATAGGAAATAAACTCCTCCTTGCCGCTTCCGGTTATTCTGAAGCTCCTTGTCTCATCATAGAATTGACGTATAAGCTCCAACACCATGTAGCAAATATTGCTGTAAGCCCTGTACGAACTCTTTACCATGTCACGGGATAGCTTTCCCGCCGCCTCCTGCAACGCCGCAATGCCGGAAGTGGTGGTGACGGAGCCTCCCATTCCCTGCGCATAAGACGTGTTACCGCTTGTCTCCTTCAGCTCGTCTATCTTATATTGCAATACCGAAAGAACAGCACCCGGAAGCGGCGCAACATCCAACTGACGCACGTGAGCCTCATCAAGACTTCCCTCAACCTCAATCATCTGATTGGTAAAATCAAGGAACACCTCCTTGTTTATCGCACTGTCCTTCTTCACAAGCCACCTGGGTGTCGCCGACATCATCGTGTTGTCAAGCATCGCACGATTGATCTTGTCAATGTACATCTGAGGATTCTTCGCAAGATCCACATACCCGAATCCGCAAGGGCTGTCCTCGTTGGGGAACAGCACATCAAACACAAAGGGATACATACCGTGATCATAGTACCCACGCTCCGCATAATTCGGATCATTCTCCGAAGCATACAGAACCGTCTCCCCGACAAACTTGCAATAATGCACAACCTCACGGCTTCCGACTACCTTCTTGTAGTACCAGTCAATAACAACACTCTTCCCGCTGTTGTCAATACTCTCATCGTGCCGATACTCCGCAAGATCAAAGCCCAAAGCACCACCGCCAAGCTTCCCCTCAAGCTTCGGATAACGACTTTTCAGCACATCTTCGTCATACACTTCCACCGAAAAAAGATTCCTCGACTTCTGCACATCACGTATACCCGGCTCCCAGAAGAGATTCAGCAGCTCCACTCGACGCACATCAATGTCTCCCAATCCCTTCTCAAGACTGTTCTCCCAAAATACTCCGTAAACGCACGCACCGTTCTTCAGCTTGTACCAGCTGTTGTCACTGTACACCTGCTCAAACTCACGCCTCTCAAGAATAACAGGTATGATCGCCGATAACGTCCTCGCATCAGGTCTGTCACCTTCCTCTCTCGGCAACACATTCGGACACGGAAAGTTGTCCATACAATCCGCGTGCTTGTTGATAATAACATTGAAAAGCCACGCCGATGAAGGCTCCGGAGACACATCATCCTTCTTCCTCAGAAATTCCCACTGCCTCATCTTGAACCAACGCTCATTCTCGATAATATGCTTCTCAAGATTCACCTTGCCCGCCTTATACTTCGTCAGCACCTCGTAAGCCTTCTTAACCTCTTCGGATCCGATCTTCACCGAAGCACTCTCTACCTCTTTAACTCCAAATTCCATATTAACCCCCGAAAATTCTTAATTCAAATAATATACCCATACCTATCCAACCTCGGTTCCTTCTTCATAAGATCCAGAGGATCCTCCGCTATCTTAGGTCCGATATTGTCCGCACTCCTTCTTGCCGCAATAGGCCGCGCCATGCAAACATACCTCCACTCGTCATAAATATGATCCTCGGTATCGGTATCAATGTCCTCAACGTGCTTCTCACTGTAAACAAGATTCGGAACGGTACGAATAAACCCACGGCACGTATCAAACACATAAAACATCGGAATACCCTTTTCATCAAAGGCAAGACGATAGTGACATTGCATCTTACCGGCAAGTCTCGTGTTGTCTCCCGGCTCAAAATATACCCCCTGCCGTGCCATCATCGCCGCTATACTCTCACCCCTGGACTCGTCAAATATAGACGGATCGCATATCCCGAATATGTGCCTGCCCTTGAGATTTATATCTGTATTCTCTATCTCACGGATCTTGCGTGCTATCTCATCGGGATTCAGCTTCACACCCTCATTCGGCGTATTTGTACATCCGTAATACTCACGAATGCGATAAATCCTGCCGTCATAATCAACAGCATACCATCCCACCGAAAAGGGCTTCGCATATCCGAAGTCAAAGCCACGGTATATCCTCCAGTCCTTCGGAACCTCAAAAGGCACGATAACATGACTCCATTTCCTTGTCCTGTACCCCTCCGGATTGTTTCGCCATTCCGAGAATACCTGCCCGGAAAAGCTCTCCCAGTCTCCGTACATAAGTGCCTTCCTCTCAGCCTCCGGCAAAAGAGCAAGATTCGCAACATAATTCGGATCATTTGAAAGCAACGCCTTGTTATCAAAGACGTTAGCCGGAACAAAACACCTCGTCCTCTCAATCTCCCGCATTCCACCGTTACCATCGGGAACGGTCACCCTCTCGGATACGGTCTCCAGGGGCCTTGCCGCATCAATAAACCTCTTCTTTACCCAGCCATGCCCGACACCGCCGGGATTTGCCGTAGATCTTATATATACCCTCGTTCCCGGTCCGTTCGCACGATTACGGGAGTAAAGATAGCTGTACTCCTCATATGTAAAATGCGTAAGCTCGTCAAAGGCTATAAAATCGTAAGCCTTACCCTGATAATTGATCTTGTCCGACGCATGATGCATAGATCCGAATACGATCTTCGCCCCACTCGGAAAGCTCCAGACGTGCTTTGAATCATTGTACCTGCACCCGGGCACAACCCTCGGATATAAATTCTGACTCTTCTCAATAAGCTCCGATAACTGCGGATAAGTCTTACGAAGTATAAGCCCCTTGTAATGCGGAATATGTACCTGCCGTAAACCTTCCACTATAAGAGCATCCGACTTTCCACCACCCGCAGCTCCACCGTAAAGCACCTCATACTCAGACCTCGACATAAATATCCGCTGCTTTTCCTGCGGCTTCCATATTACATTCATCCGGCACCGCCTTCCGAATCTCCGGATCCCGATACCGCCGAAGGCTCTTCATCCACAACCGGCAACAATACAACACCCGTCTCGGAAGTATCACCGCCACCGACAAACGCCCGACTCTTCGCAATATCAAGCCTCTCCCGTGCCAGTTCAATCCCACTCTTCTCCTTCTCGGAAAGTATCCCGTAAAGCGACCTCTTTGACCTCTCAAGCTTCGAAAGCGCATCCAGAGCATCATTTATACGCCCGAAATTGTATCGCTCCTTGCCGTCATCACATAACGCAAGGAACTGCTCGGGATGCGAAACAGCTACTTGCAAAATATCAGAAATCGCCTCCGCAATCTCAATTTCTTTCGCCAGCTCCTTCGCCTTCTTGACAACGATTTTTTGTTCCGCTTTTGTCACAACTTTTTTTCGATGCTTCTTTCGCTCCTTCGCCCACTTGCCCTTCACACCCATTTTTGAAAGGCTGGAAAAGCTCACTTTGTACTTGTCCGCAAGGTCTCTGTAAGACACATCACTTGTCACATATTCCAGCTTTATCTCGTCCCAATTCAAAGTCTTATCACCTCGCTTTTACAAAAATTCTATCATCTATGTCACAAAATTTCGCCCGACGGTCTTGCCGCACAAAAATAAAAACGCCCGAAAGGTTTAACTCTCAGACGTTCTCTCGTACTCACTCAAGCCTTTTTGACTCTCTTTCTGACGTAGATATACTCCCCGTCATTCTTCACCCAATCGACCTCAAATTTACCGAAAAACTCGCACATTTTTTTGACCTCAATTTTTGCCTCTTCATCGGGGCTGAATTTCAGCGCAACACTGGAAAGATATCCGCACATCATCTCAAGACTTTTTATCTTCGCCTGAAGATGCCCTATCTGTAAGCGCAAACTCTCGTTTTCACGAGCATTAGCCTCGGCAATATGCTGCGCCGCCCGTATCTCTCTCTGTTCCTTTGACATTTTCATATCATCCATCTCCTTGTACATCTTCAGAAGCTCGCTCGCCCACGGACATTTTTTGTAATTCTCCATGCTTTCGCAATACTCCCGTATGTGCCGCCTTTTTTTCTTCTTGTCCGGAAACTGTCGGATGCAGTCCTCACAGCTGATACTGTTCCTGGAATCCGAATTATAAAAAGGACAAACCACATAGAACCCCATCCGACACACCTCCGTGCGAAAAAATCCGCAAAGCGGATTTATTTCATGGAACAATTCGCAAAGCGAATTTTCCGCCTCACACTAAATCAATACATCAATTTTACACCAACCGCCCGAAATATTCGCCCGACGGTACACATCTCAAAATGTGACAGCAATATTCAAAACCGCCGCCGCAAACCAGTACACGCACATTCTCCAATTCCCGGAAGGAACGTACATAATTCCCGCACAGATCTGTAGCACAATAAGCAATAGCGGAAATACCTTGTCAGATCTCATCTTTATCCTTTCTGAAAGACACGATCCCTATCAGCTTCCCACACCTCTTGCAGATCCTGTAATTCCTTTGCCACTTATGCTTACCCTTCTGCTTTTTCACAACAACAAACCCTCTCTCATCCGGCTTGTGAAATCCTAACCTACAAAGCAAATTTTTCATCCGTTAGCTCCTTTCAAAAAATCCGATTTTTTAGCCATACAAAGAGCATCTTTCGGAAACTTAAACTTATCATCATTCTCGCATTGATGTAAATATTTGCACATATTACAAATCCCGCTGATGACTGCCCATCGTACTGCCAAGCCTTCTGCAATCTTTTCCGCCGAATCCGGCTTGTCAAAAATCACAATATTGCTTTTCATTCACTCACCGCCTTTCAACGCCCACTTTGTATATCTTTTTCTTCCGTCAAGATACTTCGGCTTAATTGTCCACCTCTTAACGATTCCGTTTTTAACCTTTGAAATGGTTGAATAAAAACTTGAAAATGTTAAACCCATCGCTTTGGCACAATCTCTCGCCTCGCCGTCAACGATTACAACCTCGTCCGTTTTGTTGTTCCAAACGGTGTAAACGATAAAGCTTCTCGTATTCTTGCCTTTGCAATGCAACACCGTGGGTGATATACGTTCGGTCATCATTCCGCACCGCCTTTCTCTCCTTCATTGAGTAAATCAATAATCTGCGAAAACAAATTGATAACCTTTGCATAATTACGCAAACGGCTACCGCTTGCCCTTATTGATATTCCTCTTTCCTGTGGGTGTCTAACAGAAATAGAAAACTCAATATCTCCGTCGTCTCTCTGCACCATTGTCAATGTGTTTGGTTCTTCATACGAAGTATTATCGGAAACAAATTTGCATATTTTTCGCATTTCAAACACCACCTTTCTCGCTCATACATGTTTATCCTTCACCCTGCAAACCCCAAACACCGGACACCCAACACAACTGTCCTGTGCAGATCTCAACCTCTCAAAAGTACACTTCCCTTTCATCGCAAGCCTCTCCAACTCATCCGCACGCCTCATCTGCAAATACACACCCCACCCGGACACATCACTGTACTCACATTTGATTCCGAAATCAATGCTCGTAATAACCCATCCCGGATACTTCTTCTCCCAGAAAGCCCTGTCGCCGCATCTCTCGGTCGCAAACCTGCGAAGATTCTCCCTGCTGTACTTGTCATCGCTCAGCTTATAATAAGGCTTCACAAGCCCCACAGACGCAGTCCACCTCTTACTTGCCGAGCCTTGACGACATAAATACGTCGCAAGCGGCACAAGCGCAGACTCACCGGAACCGTCAATAACATCGCAATTACAACGCCCGATCTTCTTCCCACGAACTTCACCTGCACGCCTCGGCTTCCTCCAAAGATCCTCAATAACCTCCCTGGATATCCCCGAGCATGACAAAACAATGTGATGATGTACCCTGCAAGGCTCTCCTGTCTTTGAATTTACAACAGATGTCACAATCACATACTTCGGTCTCGGAAGTCCGGTTCTCCTTGCATGATCACATATACGGCGAATGTAACGTCTTACTTCCTTTGCGGCAATATCCTCATTCTCCGGCAGATTCTCACGGTTATATGTACAGGTAATGTGATAGTCGCCGTCCCGGAAATTACAATTGAGCAGCTGAAGAAAATACCTCTTGGACTTCTTGTCATTAAGATTCTTCTGCTTGGGCGAACTCTCGGTATGCCTCTTGGCACGTGAACGCCTTGTCACCGCAACCTGCCTACCTGTCATATTGTACAGATCCACTTCCATGTAATTGTCACCGCAGAACGTTCGCTTCTCACGAACGAAAGTGTCACATCCCATTGTCTTACCTCATTCCTCAAGTGTTATTGAACTTCTACCCGGTAGCTTGCGAGAGACAAGCGGGGACACCCCTCTTTTCTCCCGCCCCTCTTTTTTCCCCGAAAGCATTATAAAAAAGGATAGTATAACGTCGAGTTATTAATACCATTTACAAGCTCCCAAACGAGACCGAAGCCTCGTTTTAAAAAAATACGCCGACAGTATAAAACCATCGGCGTATCTCATATGAGTATCATCCTCTCAATTCAATTAAAAAGAACTACAACTTCTTCTCCCGGTATCCAACGATCCGGTTGTTCGTTCCTATTATACTTCTTATATAATTTTTGTTATCAAATACATCAATATCCCTTCGCCGCCCTTCCGTTATCGCAAAAACCTCAAATGCCCCTCTCTGCGACTCCGTAAGCCCCGCATCGGGACGTATCCCGTTCGCTTCCTTAAACTCATCAAGAAGTTTCCTCACAGGCGGATGCGTCAGATTAAGCCTGTATCTCGACGGCCCGGTCATACAATCATCCTCCCATAAAACACACCGCCCCTTGCCTTGCTGTTCCCCTTGCGCCAACGCTCACGAACAATCGCAATACTGCTCATCTCTTTTGACGATGTTGCATCAAGTATCCTGTTAACATCCTCGACTGTGGTTCTGAACACATACGCCATAACCTCAATAAGATAATCCTTAGGCGCGGTATCCTGTAATATCAATACATACCGTCGTATGATCTTCTCATCCTGCTTTGATACTTTATAATCGTTCAGCTTCTGTATATACTCAGCAGTACACACTGCGGCATATCCGAAGTCCTTGCGTTCTTTGTACTTTTTCTTTTTCATATATTCTCCTCAAGAAATTCTGCGATACACCTGCGGCATATATCCGTATCGGTACCGCGGCTACATTCACAGGAGCTTGCAGCATTCTCTGTAAAGAAAGGTTCAAGACTCTCATCATAACCCTCTCCCTTAATGTCAACCCTCTCGGGACAAAAGCCACCCTTTAAAAGCAGCTCCCTTATGCCGTCTCTCGACATTTCCCTCATATATGTATACTTATCCATGTTATTCCTCCAACATCTTCCGTATCTTTTCTATATCACCGAGCGCACGACTAATCAGCATATCATACATCCGACAACAATCCGCAAGCTCGTTTTCCGAGGTCTCATGCAGCTCACACCACTGTATTCCCGCATACTTCGCCGTCTTAAGTATCAGCTCCGCATCGCAAAGCATAGCTTGCGCATCCTCACATTTGTTCCACGTTTCAAGAAACCGAGTATACAAATCATTGTACATTTCGGTCGTAACATCATCGTCAACACTTTCGGATCTGCACTCTTGACATTTCTCATTCTTCATGCTATAATTATCTACAGAAGAATCGACTTCCACATCAGATTTCTTCTCCGAGTCTTTGACATCTCCCAATGTCAGAGGCTCTTTCTTTTTACCTTCATCAACACTGTTGATGATCTCATCAAAATCCTTCTCGCATTCTTTCTTGCGTTCCTTCCCATACGCCGGGAGCATATCTCTGTTCCGCCTCTTGAAATCCGCAACAGCTTGAGTCTTGCATCCGAGCTGCTTTGCAATCTCCGTATTGCCCATTCCCTGCGCCATATAAGCCTTTAACCTGAATACCCTGTCCTCAGTCCAGAAGTTTTTCTTTTCCTTCCACCTGACCGCAAGAATACGACTAACATCCTCTTCCCGAAGGCCAAACAGATCCGCTGTTCTTGCAAGTGCATCCTTATCCTTGACCGTATCTCTCCAATAGGTCCGCACCTCATCCTTCAATTCTTCCGTGATCTCAACACTCATACCTTCAATTCTCCTTCCTTGTACCTTCCTATGGCCGCATCATATCTTTTCTTTATAATCTCCGTGATCTCCTTCCCGAGCTTCACCGCCTCATCCTTCGTAAAGAACGTATCCGGACTGTCACCTTTACAAACGCAAAGCCTTCCGACTATCGTTCGCTCAAGCAAAAACGAAGCTCCGATGTTTACAGTAAATCCCTTCAACAGTCCTTCTTCATTAACATAACAAATACAACGTCCCTTCAGCTCCTCCGGCTCGGTCACATGCTCGATATACCCGGCAACCATTTTCTGTAACACACGAAAATGCTCTTCGTCATTCCGGCATTCTTTCATAGCACTGCAATCAACAGCTACAATCTCATTACTTCCCGGAGTAATTCCAATCAAATAACACCTCTCGTTATTCACGATATAAACCTCCTATTATCCATATAACAACATCCGGCACAGCCATACAAACGCCGACAATAAACATCCTCGCGGCAAAAGCCATATCATTCTCGACCGAAGCTCCGCCGATAAACAGCACAACCACCGCCGCCAAAAGTAGCACCTTTGCAATGAGCTTTATAATCAATTCCATCATTGTTTTACCTCTCCGTTATGTATAACCGATTTTGAAGTTTGTTCTTCATCAACCTTCACAATCTCATACTTAAAAGGAATAAGCCCGAGATCATTCATAGCCGTATTCAGATCCCTCATAAAGATCCTCGCCTCACATACCGTACTAAAATTCTGCGTAAAAGTAACCCCCGGCATTATCTCGATCTTATACATTACTCTTATCCTCTCTGCCCCGATAATAACACTTCGGACACTGATAACCGGTCCCGCGAAGCCGAAGCTTCTTGGTTATATTCCAAAGCTTACCGCAGGTTCTGCACCTTGCGTACCTCAATCCGCCAACCGTGAACGACTTCGCTCCTTTCGAATTTTCTTCCGCGATCCGAAGCTTTTCCTTGAAGGTCATTTTTCTTCCTCCTTCACTTGCTTCTTGATCGCTTCGATCTCTTCCTCCCGAAGCTCCACAAGTCTCTCACGGCATTTGACTATCTTTCTCTCTGCATTCCTCTTCGCAGTCAATACCTTAACCGCCTCCGCCTTGATCTCCGCCAACGTTCTCATGTTTCTTTCTCCTTTCATTTTAACTTGCTTGTAACTTGCTACAGCGTGCTGTCTACCGCCTTTTTCTTTCTCCTTTCTTATTTTTAATTTGCTCGTAACTTGCTACAGTGTGCTACCTGCCCCCTGTTTCTTTCTATACTCAAGAAACTCATCAAGCAACCAGTCAATAACCTCATCCGCAGGCTCAACGCTTATTTTGTCACCGACATTATGGAGATTTTCGCTTTGCGAAAACTCCGCGTCACCCGCAACAAAATCCACCGCCTCACCGGGCGAACCGTCAGCATTCCTGTAGACTATCGTTCCGCAACGCATATTACTCCTCCTTTCTATATCGTATAAGTTCATCAATAGAGCAATTGAGAACTTCCGCAAGCTTTGGCAAAAGCTCTATCCTCGGAGCACTCAAGCCGACTTCCCATTGACTAATCGCCCCCTGCGTTACATTCAACTTTTCTGCCAACTCCAGCTGACTAAGTTTAGCCTTGACTCTGAAATGCTTAATATCCACTCTATTACCTCCTTTTTTGATAATAGTATCACTATTATAATAGCACCACTATTTGATAATGTCAATAGTATTTCTATTAATTTACACTTATTTTATATTTTCTATTGACAAATATTAGTATCGCTAATATAATTGAATCAAAAAGAGGTGAAACCAATGAAAAATATTAAGATTTTAAGAAAAGAATCAGAATTAAGCCAGGCAGAATTTGCAGCTCTGTTCAATGTTCATCAGACAGCCGTCAGCCAGTGGGAACAGGGAAGGACTGTACCCGATATAGATACGGCAATACGTATTGCAGAAAAATTTGAAGTAAGCCTCGAATTTGTACTTGATAAAACCGATTTCAGACAAGAGTCTGCCGATACCTCAAAACCTTCTTCCGGTATTAAGATCCCCGTATACGGCAAAGTCGCCGCAGGCATCCCGATAGACGCAATAGAAGATATCATTGATTACGAAGAACTCAGCGAAGAAATGGCAAGCCACGGCGAATACATCGCCCTTCAGATAAAAGGCGACAGTATGGAACCAAAGATCAGCGAAGGTGATGTGGTTATAGTCAGACTCCAGTCCGACTTCAACAACGGCGATACGGTCATTGTCCTGGTCAACGGCGACGAAGCAACATGCAAGAGAATAAAAAAGACTCCCGAAGGAGTCATGTTAATATCAACAAATCCGAATTATGAGCCCATGTTCTATTCCAAAAAAGAAGTAGAGGATCTCCCCGTAAGAGTCCTCGGCAAAGTCATAGAGCTCAGAGCTAAGTTCTGATGAAGCACGAAAGAGGAATACACAAATGAAAAAAATCCTGCTCCTGATGCTATCAGCTTTCATTTTGATATCATGCTACAGCAAGCCCGAAATAAGCGATGATTATATTTATAAATACGACGAAGAAGAATTGGAAGAATATGTAAGGTATTATTCAGATGTATTTATCCACGAGGATGATATAGACGATTATATCAATGACTACAAGGATGAATACATTCACAAGGACAAAATATCGGATTATATTGAAGGTAATCTGGCCGAGTACGTTCATGAAAATGAAATAATATATTACATAAATGAAAACCTTGACGATTATATTTGCGTGGATGAAATAGAAACTTATATCGAAGAATGTACAGACTACATCCTGATAAGCAACTCTCAGGAAACAGAACTCATAAACATCTTCCGGTCTCTATCGGAAACAGATAAATCAAAAGCCCTGCTGTACATAGCAGAGCTTTACGAGTAAAATATAAAGGACACAAAAATGAACGCAGTAATCTACGCCCGCTTCTCCAGCACAGCCCAGCAGGAACAATCCATCGACGGCCAGGTGCGTCACTGCACCGAGTTCGCCGAAAAGAACGGATATAAAATAATAAATACCTATATCGACAAAGCCCTCTCGGGCAGAAACGATAACCGCCCCGCTTTCCAGCAGATGATCTCCGACAGTTCAAAAGGCACATTCCAATATGTCCTTGTCTGGAAGTTCGACAGATTCTCCCGAGATAGATTCGACAGCGCAATTTATAAATCAAAGCTCCGCAAGAACGGTGTCCGTGTAATATCAATTACGGAAAACGTCGGCGACGGCATCGACGGTAACCTCATCGAAGCCATCTACGAAGCAATGGCCGAGAACTATTCAAGACAGCTCTCCCAGAACGTCGTCAGAGGTATGCGCGAATCAGCTCTTCAATGTAAAAGTGTCGGAGGATCCGTGCCCTTCGGTTATAAGATCGAGGATAAAAGATATGTAATAGACGAGGAAGCCGCAAAGATAGTACGTTATATCTTTGAAGCTTATGCCTCCGGTAAACGCAAATGTGAGATCGCAGAGGAACTCAATTCAAAAGGATTCCGAAACTCGAAAGGGGAACCCTTCAAAATGCAGTCCCTCTCAAAAATGTTTACCAACCGAAAGTATATCGGTGTTTATAAATACGGTGATATCGTTATCGAAAACGGATTCCCGGCAATAATCTCAAAGGAATTGTTTGAAAAATGCGCAGACCGTGCCGTCAAGAATAAACATACAAGCGGCCACGCCAACGCAAGAGTAACATACCACCTTGCCGGCAAAGCCTATTGCGGTCATTGCGGTGCACCGCTCACCGGCGACGCAGGAACCGGCAGAAGCAATATGTATTATTACTATTCCTGCTCCGGCAAAAAAAGACACCTCGAAGGATCTTCAAAGTGCCCTAAAAAAAGAGAGTCAAAGGATATACTCGAAGCATATGTGGCGGAACAAGCAATCAAATATTTCACGGACAGAGAGAAAATATTCGAAATAGCCGAAAAGGTCGTCAAAGCCTTCGACAGATCCAAAGACGAAAAAGAAAAGATCTCCGAAGTCGAAAAGGAGATCCGTACCATCGACACCGAAATAAACAACCTTGTTAATTCACTTTTGAATATCACAGCTCCGGCACTGATCAGAAAAGTAAATGAAAGATCCGAACAGCTGGAAAAGCAAAGAGCAGAACTGTCGGAAAAACTCGTCATGCTGAAACTCAACTCAAAAGTATCAAGCATAACCGCCGACGAATTCGCCGAATGGATCCTCACCTTCTGTGACGGAGACCTTGACGATAAATCATTCGTCGCCAAGATCCTCGACAAGCTTGTCCACAAAGTATTCATCTACGACGACAAGCTTCTCATATACTACAACATAAAGGATTCGGAAGAAGTAACCTACTCAAAAATGCTCCTGGATATAAGTGGTTCTACAATTGACGCAAGTGGTAGGCCAAAAAATGCTGCCCCGCTTTTCAGTGAGACAGCTTCTTTTGTTATATACAAGTTATAAATCCGGAAATATATTCAAAGGGAAAAATGACGTAAATTATTAACCCGAGGTTGTTTTTTCTTCTTGCTTTTTCCTTAATGTTGTGATATAATGATGTAAGATGCTTGGTGCGAAGCCTAATATTCTTTCTGCGGTTGAATAATCCGCTTACTAACGGTAAAAATAGTATAGGAAAAATTTTACCGAAGCGGAGGCTGAAATATTGATAAAAGGTTGTTCAAGACATGTGATCGTGCTTAAAAACACGGAAAGTGACCTGTTTGAGGAAGCATACTTCATAGTACGTCCGAAGGGATGCGAAAGAAAACGAGATGACCTTCTGCTGGAGGCAAATCGGATAATACGAGCAAAAAGCGGATCGGGATATGAAGTCGGGAAAAGGCATAACGGAAGGCTGCAGCTGATAGTCGGCTTTGTGCTCGGGATCATTGCGGCTGTTCCGACATCTTATCTTGCTTTCAATGTATGGTTTTAGTATAATATAATGGAGGAACAAATGGATCTGACAAAACTCAACGAGGATTCTCCGGCCCTTGTAAGATTTATCGGCGATGAGAACGATTATACGATATATGACGAAGAAAAGGCGGGATGCGGCAACTGCAGTATGTGCGATGAAGTACCGAGGGACGCTTGCATTCATCACGGTGCGGCTCACAGGAAAGAATTTTACTATGATGAGCTTTATCTCGCGTACGGGGTGGAAAAGCAGGACGGATTTTTAGGTATCGCCGTCAGAAACAACGATGATGAACTTGTTTTTCCCCGTGATGCCAAGGACTTTGAGATAATCGAAGATAAAGCGGGCGTGCTTAATATCTGATATTATTGTTTTTCTCCGTGTCGGCTGTCGGCGCGGAAATTTTGTATAGGCTGTATATAAATATACAGTGATGGAGCATGGTATGAAGAAAACATTGTTTTTGCTTTTTGTATCTCTTTTTGTGATTTGTATCTCCGCCGGTGTAAGGGCTGCGTCGAATGTGGATATCTACATAAACGGCAGATATCTTGAATGCGACGATGCATACATTGAAAACGGCAGGACCATGGTGCCTGCAAGAAGCATATTCGAAAGCCTCGGTGCGACTGTCGGATGGGATGGTGACAGCAGGTGCGTGACCGCGGAAAGGGGCAGTACAAGGATACGGATGTGGATAGGGAACACGACTCTTGTTACCGACACCGGTATCACGCTTATGGATGCTGCACCGGTGATAGTGAACGACAAGACATATGTTCCCGCAAGAGCCGTATCTCAGGCATTTTCGGCGGATGTTGTATGGGTGCCGGAACTGTATGCTGTGAATATAACCGAAGGTAAGGATACCCTGGATATGTATCCTGCGGTGCTTTTGCCGGATATTTCGCCTTTTGATGGTGAGGAGGTATCCTTGGACGAGAGGAACGTATGTTATTCGGTGACAGTGCCCGATGGTGATGACAGTGATATTCCCGAGAGTATTATCGAACTTGTGAACAGCTATGAGAGAGCTATGAAAGATATCGGCTGGACAAAGAGGGTGGTCATAGATACAGGAGCTCTTTGGGAGACGGAATTCAATGCCAATGCTTTGTCCCACTGTCCATATAAGGTTACGTTTTTTGTAAAGGGGACAGAGACCGGGCGGTATCTTGTTTTTGTTTCGGTGACGGATCTTATAACGGTGTACAATACTGACAGCGGTAAGGTAAGAAGCATTGCGGAAGCGGATTTTCTATCTTTGACGGAATATGCGGATGCGGGATGGAAAAAGTCGCTGAACAAAAGGGTGACACTTTATGGAATTGACAACGGTATCGTGCAGGTGTTTGACTATGAGGTGCATCCATGGAAGCTTTGTGGCTTTACCGAATATAAAAAGACGGTCACGATGTATTCGCCGGAAGGTGATGCGGAAAAAGTCGGAGTTGATATGATATCCGAATATGAGGCTGTGGGATATACTGCGCCGTCGCGGATGACTATGTATTCTCCCGATGGGGAAGTTGTGGCGGTAAACGGCAATGATATCGTGGAAAGGATATCTGAAGGCATGTCTGTCATGCCGTTTTATACGGTGGTATATTCCGTTGACGGGAAAAGCATTACCGTGGAAAGACATCGCACAGATGAATATCTGGCTTCCGGTTGGTATACCGAGCCTGTGGTGATGATGTACCGTGATGGCGAGACTATCGTTGTAAGTGTGG
>SVQR01000220.1 GCA_015065225.1 Oscillospiraceae bacterium
AGAATACGCAGCGGAGATCGCGATAGAGCATCATCTGGGACTCACCTGCGATCCTATTTGCGGACTTGTACAGATACCTTGTATCGAAAGAAATGCCGTAGCAGCGATGCGTGCCATTAATGCAGTTTCGCTTGCGAGCTTCCTTTCCGATACAAGAAAGATATCTCTTGACAAGGTGATCATCGCCATGAAGGAGACCGGACGTGATATTGCAAGGCAGTATAAGGAGACCGGTGAAGGCGGACTTGCGAATATAGGAATTTAGGAATATAGGATTTAGGGAATAGGATTTAGGGAATAGGATTTAGGGAAGGTTGATTTCCGCACCGATGTAGGCAAGGATTGCGGTCTTTGATTGCGGAAATCTTCATTATATTACAAAATCAAAGGCGGTGTATCGTTGATAGTTGATACATCGCCAAAAGTTTTATTCGAATATATTCGGTTCATCCTTGATTATGCATTGATTTCCGCACTCCGCATTGCGCATTCGGCGCATCAGTGCATTCTGAAGTCTATTGCGTATGGGATGGGATATGCTTTGAGGACTTCTGCATCTGTGATGGTGTCCTCGGAGATGCCCGTTTTCTTTGCCAATTCCCGGCGGTAGAGCATTACCCAGATATTTGAGATGGCATATTCACCCTCTCTTACGTCTTCCACAACAAGCTCTTTGTTTATGTACTTCTTTGCTTCCTCGATCCTTCCCTCTCCAACAAGGCACTGTCCGACATACATCTTCATTCTGCCGTTTGACTGAAGTTCGGTTTTGCCATTGTCATAGAAGCTTATGAAGTCATTGTATTTTTCGCACTTTATTGCCGCTTCACCGAATTTTATTGCAAGAGGAATGTATTCGGGATTGAGCTTTACAGCATCCCGGATACATTCGTAACCCTCGTCAAAAAGTTCTCTGACATTGAGAAGGATAAGTCCGAGAGAGGCAAGATTATAATATTCCTTTTTGAGTTCACAGGACTTTTTGAGGTATTGGTACGCCTTATCATAGTCAAGGTTTGCGTATGCATTTACGCCGAGGATATAGCAGTCGAAGAAGGTCTTATCCGACTTTGCTTCAATAACAGATTGCCATTTCTTATTGTAGATGAAAGCGGTCTTATCGTCGCCGATGCTTTCTTTGCCGCAAAGAAGATCAAGGTAATACTTTTCCGCTTCATTTACACTTTCGGGCGTAAAGTCACACTTTTCATAAAACTTTTCTCCCGCAAGCCTTTCTTCAAGATATCCCTTTCCGCATCCGAAATATGTTATGGGCTCTACTTCTGCTTCATCAAACATATCGTCGTTGTCAAGCCTTTCCGGGACATGGCTGTCAATCTTACGGCAAAGCTCGTTGTAATCGCCCTCGTTTGTTCCGATGTCTATACCGAAGTATTCCTCGTTCCAGGTAAGCTCTGCTTTTGCATCTATGAGGAAGTGCTCAAACTGTGTCTTGCAAAGTCCTGCCTGTATTTCGAGGTAGTCACGAACGCCGTCTCTTTTTTCGCCTCCGATGAGCATATCCGCAGTTTCGTTTTTGTTTGTGAGCCATCTGTTCCAATGATGACCGCCCGGCTCTTTTCCCCAGAGGAAGGTCTTTCTGCCCTGAAGGATGGGATCGGAGCATTGGAGAAGTCCTTTGCCGTCTTTTTCAAGTCCTGATACCCACTTTTTGCTTTCTTTCGGGACATCGTAAAAGTAGTCTATCGCTATCTTTGAGTTTCTTGCGTATGAGATATCAACACCGTCTCTCATGGGGATATCTATCTTGGATATCCTGTAGCCGCCCTCACGGTAGGATGTTACGAAAGTCTTGTTGGCAGGGACAAATATTCTTGTGTCCTTTGTTTCCTCAACGGCGATATTTGACCACCAGTACATATATGTAGGCTCGTTTCTTGTGTTCTTGACGCTTATGCGGATAAGGAGCTTCTCATCTCTGAGAGTGGCTTCGATACAGTACGCAAGACCTCTTATCTCCTCGAATTCGTACATACGAAGGATATCGTTGCCCTTTTTGCCGACAACCTTTCTTGCAAACATCTTGTCGCAGGTAAAGTATGTATGACCTCTTACACCGATATTCCATTCGACACCACCCGCAAACCATGCGTTTCGAAGTGCAAGATTTGCAAATATGAGAGAATCGTTCTTATAAACAAGGTCTCTCTTCATCTTCTTGTCGTAAAGTGACCAGAGTCTGCCGCCCAGTGCGGGGATAAATTCCGCTCTGAGATATTCGTTTTCAAGTATTGCGGCATCGTACTGCCTTGGTGCAAAGTTTCTGTCGTACATATTCTGCATGGTGTAAGGAAGCGTTGATGCCACCATGCCGGTACCGAATGTGCCGCCTTCTCCCTCTCCCACCGATTCGTCGCAGATAAAGAAGGGTACTGCAGATGGCTTTTGTATATCCGGGATGGTACTTCCGCATCCGAGGTTTGTACTGTCAAGGGTTATTTTTTCAAATTTCAGCATGATCGTTTCCTTTCATGAGTCGGATTCATTTTAATACATTTTAATTTTACACTTTTACGGCAGCTTTTTAAATGTATAATCCTCTGATTTTTTTGTATAAAACGACTGTGTTAAAAAAAGATTTACCGCCAATTAAAATATTGAGCCGCACAAAGCAATATAATAAAGAAAAAAGGAGGTGCTTCCATGAGAAACAGGGATATTCTTTCCTTTGACATACATGATATAACCACGGTCGTCCAAAAGCACGAGGGTGCGGGATTTGATTTCAGGAATGTCAACCGTATGATAGACGGTTTTGTATTATTCACCGACGGAGAAGCGGAGCTTACGTGGCAGGGTGAGGATACTGTCATTGTAAAAAAGGATGATCTTGTAATCTTCCATCAGAACGATACTTACCGTTTCTTTGCCGAAAAGCCGTGTTCTTACATAACCTGCGGATTGTTTCTCGACTATCCGGGCGGAAACAAAATAAAGGCACTTCCGAGGATAGTAAGGCTTGACGATGAGCATATACAAAAGATACATGATCTTGCAACAGAGTGGGACAAGCACAGATATGACAGTGCGATGTACTGCAGGATAGGTATAATGTCGTTATATCTTGACCTTTTCCGCATGACAGCCGAGGATGAGCTTTCCGCTTCCGATCCTGCGGTAAGTCTTGCGATAGATTTTCTGCACAACAATTTCAAGCGCAATTTTCAATCCGAAGAGATAGCACGTTACTGCTCGCTGAGTGCTTCGCATCTTCGTTCCAAGTTCTCGAAAAAAGTTGGAATGACTCTGACCGAATACCGTGACAGGCTTCGTATCAAAGCGGCAAGAGAGCTTCTTTCGGGCGGTGAATTCAGCGTAAAAGAGACTGCCTCGGAGCTTGGGTTCTGTGATGTTTATCATTTTTCAAAGTTTTTTGCGAAATATATGGCGACAACTCCGGCGAGGTTTGCGAAGGAAGCTAAGCGGTAAAAGCAGATCGGTTCCTCTTTTTTGGGGGAACCGACCTTTTGTTTTATATTTGGATGAATTGCAGCAGTGTTTACAGGTTAAAATGTATAGCGCAAATATGGCTTTGTGTTGTTGCTTTGGAATTGGTTTATTTTTGCCATAGTTTTTCCTTACTATTTTATTATTACTTTATAAGCGATATATATTACAATTAAACCGATGCACACCAATACGGTGATCAAGCATCCTCTGCTTTCTGCGATATACTCTATTATGCTCATAAGTATAGTTCCGACTATGCCGATCATCCAAAGTATCCACAGACCGCCGAGTATCCATTTGAGTATTGTCAGTATCAGCGGCTGTTCAGGCTCTTCTTCCGGGACCTGTTCGGGTGCTTTTTCTGTTTTCTTTGGCTTATTATCGAATTCTATTGTGACATTTTCGCTTTTCTCTTTGCTATTAGTAACAGTCCCATCAGAGATAATATTATTATTTGAAGAAACTTTCGGAGCAAAGCTTTGTTTGTATGGGCATACTCCATCCTCATGAAGGTGTGCCGGATAACCGTTGCAATGGTAATGATAATATCCGAGACCGCTTTTGTTTTGATTGTCACGGTGACCGCCTGCTCCGTCTGTTTTGCCACCGTGGGCAGAGACTACCATTGTTATAAGAAGCAATGGGATAAGTATCAGCGGTATTT
>SVQR01000023.1 GCA_015065225.1 Oscillospiraceae bacterium
CTTCCTTTGTTGTCGGCTCGGTGACAGTAAAAGCGGGACAGAGACTTGTTGAAGTTCCCGTAGAGGTTGTAAATAACCCGGGTATACTTGGAATGACTCTCAAGATAGAGTACGACGATAAAGTTCTCACGCTTGTCGGTGCGGATATCGGAGATGCGCTTGATATGCTCACGTCACAAGCACCAAAGAAATACAAGAACGGCTGTAACTTTGTATGGTACGGTGAAGCGATCCAGGAAAGAGATATAAAGGACGGAGACATACTCATCCTTGAATTTGAAGTAGCATCCGATGCAAAGAACGGCGAGTATCCCGTCACGGTAACATACTCCGACGGTGATATTATAAATAACGATCTCGAATCGCTCACACTTGACATTATAGCGGGTAAGGTAACCGTTGAGAAATGAAATATCCATCGGTATTCTGAATAAAGCTTATACTACAGAGGTTGTCATTGCGATAGCCTCTGTCTCTGTTTTATATTCAATTCACATATAAAGCAAGACCGGGAGCATTCACTGCCCCCGGCTCATATACTTGTGATTTAAACTGTATTATGTGCGGTTACTCATTACTTTGACTTTCCCAGCTTTCTTACAACCTCGTCTCCCACCATTACCGTGGTTGCATCGCCGCCGAGGTCAGGTGTGAGTACTTTTTCTTCAACAAGTATTTCCTCTATTATGTCGATAAGCTCCTTGCCAAGCTCTTCATGGCCGAAAAAGTCCAGCATCTGACTTGCCGACCATACCGTTGCAAGAGGATCCGCCATACCCTTGCCCGCAATATCCGGTGCAGATCCGTGTATCGGCTCAAACATGGAGGGGAATCTGCGTTCCGGGTCAAGGTTTGCGCCCGCCGCAAGTCCCATGCCGCCCGCTATTGCCGCACCGAGGTCTGTAAGGATATCTCCGAAAAGGTTGGAGGTTACCACAACCTCAAAACGCTTTGGATCTTTTACCATGAACATACTTGCGGCATCAACAAGATACGAGTGTGTCTCAACGTCAGGATATTCTTTACCCACTTCGGAAAAAATCTGATCCCAGAATACCATTGAATAATTGAGTGCGTTGCCCTTGCTGATGCTTGTAAGGGTCTTTTTCTTACTTCTTGCAAGCTCATAGGCGTAGCGGATAACTCTTTCACAGCCTGCTCTTGAGAATACGCCGTTCTGTATGACTACCTCATTGGGTTTATCCTTGTACAGCCAGCTTCCGCTTCCCGCATACTCACCCTCTGTATTTTCACGGACAAATATCATGTCTATATCTTCCGGTTTTACATCCTTTAAAGGACATGGCGCACCCTTGAGAAGCTTTACGGGACGAAGATTGATATACTGGTCAAACTTTTTTCTGATAATAAGCAACAGATCCCACAGCGAGATATGATCCGGTACACCGGGAGCTCCGACCGCACCCAAGAATATCGCATCAAAGTCCTTGAGAATGTCTATACCGTTCTCCGGCATCATTCTGCCTGTTTCCTTGTAATATTCACATCCCCAGGGAAATTGGGTAAATTCAAATCTGAAACTTCCATCTTTTTCGGCAGCGGCGTTTAATACCTTTATTCCTTCCGCTATGACCTCCGGACCTATTCCGTCACCTGCTATTACGGCTATCTTGTGTGTTGTCATAACAATTCCTCTTTTCGTTTTTTATTTCAGTATAGCAAAAGAGATCTTATTTGTAAAATATATATTTTATTGACTTCCATAGATTTTTCCTATATAATATAGTCACAAACTTCTTTTTTGGAGCGATGATAATGAATCTTACACAACTTAAGTACTTTCTGAAGGTCTGCGAATGCGGAAGCGTATCCGGCGCGGCGAAAGCTCTTTTTATTTCACAGCCGTCTCTTTCCGGAGCGATAAAGGAGCTTGAAGCGGAATTCGGAGCAATTCTTTTCAAAAGACACCACAACGGAGTGACGCTTACCGATGCGGGACGTGAGCTTCTCAAGCACGGCGAGGGACTTATCGCCCATTCCGAGCAGGTGCATCGCGTCATGCACGGCATAGGCAACGGAAAGAAGTGTCTGCGGCTCGGAGTTCCTCCGATGATAGGTGCGCTGGTGCTTCCGCAGATATACAGGAAGTTTCTGCCATATCACAAGGACATAGATCTCGAGATAACCGAAGCAGGTCGCCGCGAGCTTACGGAAAGGCTGGAGGACGGTCTTGCGGATATGGTGCTGTTGCCGCATAACACGCCGTTCGATCCCGATCTTGAAAGCTATGAGGCAGCACAACTTGAGATAGTCTGCTGTACATATAACGGAAGCTCCGTGTCCCTTTTAGAAAGTGTATCGCCGCAGGATCTTCGGGATGTTCCGATAGTGCTTTTTAAAAACAGCTTTTTCCAGACGGAGGAGATACGCAAGTGGCTCGGCAAAAGCGGTGTCACGCCGAATATACTTCTTCAGACACAGCAGCTCTCCACTCTTACAAACCTCATAAAAGGCAGGGCAGCATCAGGATTTATGTTCCGAAGGTTGATACAGGGAGATTCCGATCTTTGTGCTCTGCCGTTGGACTATCCGATGTTCGTCAAGGTCAGCCTTGTATGGAAGAAGAGCTCGCTGTTTCTCGGATACATGAAGAGCTTTCTTGATTTTGTAAAATGCGGCGGGCTTGACTTTGGCGGACTCACCGATTAAGCTACGATGCTTTTTGACGGATACATACAGTCGGATATTGCTCTTTTTTGTATGCGATCCGTTTCCAACATCCCGATTTAACAAGCATTTTGTATACTTTTGATACACGGGAAAGGCTTTTTCGTACATCTTAAATAAAAATCAACTTTTTTTGAATTCTGTGTTGAAATTTGTCGATGTTTGTAGTATAATGATATTGTATCAAAATTGCGGACAGCAAAGGAAGTTGACGAAATGAAAAAGATAATAGCGGTGTTGCTTGCAATTACCGTTTGTTTCCTTACAGCATCGGTACATGCCCAGGAAAAAGTGGTCATGTATGCCATGGACGGAAGGGAGATAACCGTTGCGGCATCAGACGTTGAAGCATACAGAAAGGTCGGTTGGTACGATGATATAGCCGCTGTTACCACCATAATGTATGCCACGGACGGTCGGCAGATAAGAGTATTTATCGGAGAAAAAGAAGAATATAAAAATGTCGGATGGTTCGAGGATATCGGCGATGTCACAAGAACCATGTATGCTGCAGACGGTCGGCAGATAACCGTGTTTATCGATGAAATGCAGGCTTACAGGGATGTGGGCTGGTACGACAGTCTCGACGATGTCACAAGAACCATGTATGCTGCCGACGGACGTCAGATAACCGTGTTTATCGGAGATATGCCCGCTTACAGGAATGTGGGCTGGTACGACAATCTGAGCGATGTCACAAAGACGATGTATTCCATGGACGGCAGAGAGATAATGGTATATCTTGCGGAAGTGGAAGCATTCAGAAATGTAGGGTGGTACGACAGCTTTGAGGATGTATCGGCGGTCATGTATGCCCTTGACGGTCGCGAGATAAGAGTATTGAAAAGGGATGTCGAAGCTTACAAGGCTGTCGGTTGGTTTGATGATATCAACGCTGTATCAAAGCTGATGTATTCCATGGACGGTCGTCAGCTGAGAGTTCTGCACAGCGAGGTGGAAGCATATAAGGCTGTCGGCTGGTATGAGAACCTCAGCGATGTTTCAAAAATAATGTATGCCCCCGACGGACGCGAGATAACGGTATTCCTTGCGGATGTGGAAGCATATAAGAAGGTCGGTTGGTATGAAAACAAGAGTGATGTTCAAAAAACGCTCTATTCTGCAGACGGCAGAGAGATAACGGTATTCATTGATGAGGTAGAGGCATACAAGGCTGTCGGCTGGTATGAGACAAGACCCTATGCTGTAGATCCTACAAAGCCGATGATCGCACTCACATTTGATGACGGTCCGAAGGCTTCCACGACAAAGATAGTGCTTGATGCACTTGAAAACAACTGTGCAAGAGCTACCTTCTTCGTTCTCGGAAGCAATGCAAAGGGCAATCCTGAGATATTAAAAAGGATGGTGAAGCTCGGATGTCAGATAGGCAATCACTCGTACGATCATCCTGATCTCAAGACTCTTACAAACGCCAAGGTGGCGTATCAGATAGATCAGACGGAAGCTGTTGTTAAGAACATTGTCGGATTTGAGCCGTCTGTTGTAAGACCACCTTACGGATCGTACAGCAACAACATAATGTCCATCGCGGGAAAGCCCTTCATACTCTGGTCTGTGGATACCCTTGACTGGAAGCACAGGGATGCCGCATATGTAAAGGATTACGTTCTGGAGCACGCATATGACGGTGCAATAATACTTATGCATGATATCCATGCGACCACCGCGGAAGCTATGAAGTCTCTCATTCCGGAGCTTATTGCAAGAGGTTATCAGCTTGTAACGGTAGATGAGCTTGCTATGCACAAGGGATACACCATGAAGGCAGGCAAGGCTTACTCCCAATTCAGATGATCCCGTAACAGAATAAAAAACAAGCCTTGACAAAATCAATGTCAAGGCTTGTTTCATTTGCTCCATCCGCAAAATGCCGCAGCGATCGGATACTTTTTCCGTCACAGGGTGATAGATGCACGAGCGACGGCGATCAATGCTGTAAATGCAAGCGCCGCTATTGCGGAGAACAACAGCGCGGAGAAAAGTTCTTTGCAGTACTCTCTTTTGTAGTCAAAGTCGTTGGCTGTAAATGACGGTGATCCCCATTTGGCTATATCGTACGCCGCAAGTATCTTTCCTTTCGGAGAAGTCAGAACATAACAGCTTTGTCCTTTTTCCACGTTTTCATATACATCGGATCTTTTTGACTCTCCGCAGTTGAAGCAGGTGCTGTAGACGATACTGTCATCCGACTCGTGCTTGTGCTTTTCAAGGCATACATCCGTCACAAGGGTATAATTTGAAACAGAGTATTTCCTGACCCTCACAATAAGCACCGCCCACAATATCACCGTCACCGCAGCGAGTATGCCGTTTATCCATAGGTCGAAACCCGTTTTCAAAAATTGCGGATATAGCCATATTTGCAGAGCTCTCATGAATGTCATCGTTGCAAACAGTATTGCGGCTGCTATGATATCCGAGTCTTTTGTTGCCATATATATCTGCTTGTTGCTTATCTCTTTTTTACTTCTATTATGCAGGACAGTATCGAACACCATCAACAATGACCAAACAAATATAACGTAAAAAAATGTGGCAAAAAGAACAAAGAATGTTCCATCGTCGTCATCGAATAAAACATCCGGGGCATCCTTAAATACCTTAATATCTATTAAGTCGCCTTCTTCATACTCTCTTGTGTAACTTCCCACATATCCCCTGTACAATGTACCGTCATATTCATATCGGGCAATGACATGATACCTGGTGTCCTCACCGTCGTACTCTTTTCTGACGGAGTCCACAACGGCTCTTATCCCTGTTACATCATCTATATACTTGTTATAATATGTACTCTGACGCACCGCCGGAAAAAGAAGCGCAACCGTCCCGACAAGACAAAACAGGCTCAAAAACACCGCAGCCGTAAGCTTCTTCAACATTCAACCGTCTCCTTTACAAGATCTTTGTACCAAAAAACAAGCCCTGTCACCCACCGATGCCAAGGCTCATTCTTAATTATGAATTCTTAATTTTAATACAGCTTCGCACCCGCAGGTATACGATTGCTCACCATAAGAAGGTTAAGTCTTTCCTCGCCTTCCTCGTTATGAACAGCTGAAAGGAGCATACCGTTGGATTCGATGCCCATCATAGCTCTGGGAGGAAGATTTGTGATAGCTATAAGTGTCTTGCCAACAAGCGCTTCCGGCTCATAGTATTCGTGAATACCGGAAAGGATAATTCTGTCTGTGCCTGTTCCGTCGTCAAGTGTGAACTTAAGGAGCTTCTTGCTCTTTGCAACAGCCTCGCATTCCTTTACCTTCACTGCCCTGAAGTCGGACTTGGAGAATGTCTCAAAATCAACAAACTCGGAGAAGAGAGGCTCTATCTCGACCTTGGAGAAGTCTATCTTTTCCTCTGCCACTTCTTCGACAGCTGCCTTTTCCTCGCGTCTGTTGTTCTTGCCGTCCTCAATAGGCTTCATTGTGGGGAACAGGATAACGTCTCTTATAGACTCTGCCCCGGTCATGAGCATTACCATTCTGTCGATACCTACACCGAGACCGCCTGTGGGAGGCATACCGTACTCGAGAGCGCACATAAAGTCTTCGTCGATAAGATTTGCTTCATCATCGCCTGCAGCTCTGAGCTCTGCCTGACGCTCGAATCTCTTTCTCTGATCGATAGGATCGTTAAGCTCGGAGTATGCGTTACCGTATTCTCTGCCCACGATGAACAGCTCGAAACGCTCGGTGTAATCGGGCTTATCGGGCTTTCTCTTTGTAAGGGGGGAAATCTCAACGGGATAGTCAATGATAAATGTAGGCTGGATAAGGTTCTTTTCAACGAATTCGTCGAAGAACAGATTGAGGATATCACCCTTGAGGTGATGTTCCTCGTATTCAACGTGCTTTTCCTTAGCTGCGGCTCTCACTTCTTCAAGAGTATTAAGCTGATCAAAATCAACGCCGGAGAACTGCTTTACGGCCTCTACCATGGGAACTCTTGCAAAAGGCTTTCCGAGGTCAAGCTCGTGACCGCCGTAAGTAATTGTTGTTGTGCCGTTTACCGCCATGCAGACATGTCTGAACATCTCTTCCGTGATATCCATCATTCCGTGGTAGTCTGTATATGCCTGATAGAGTTCCATAAGTGTGAATTCTGGGTTGTGTCTTACGTCGATACCCTCGTTTCTGAATACTCTGGAAATCTCGTATACTCTTTCAAAGCCACCGACAATAAGACGCTTCAAGGGAAGCTCAAGAGCTATTCTCATGTACATATCTATATCGAGAGCATTGTGGTGAGTAATGAAAGGTCTTGCGGAAGCACCGCCCGCAATTGTCTGAAGCACAGGAGTTTCGACTTCCATAAATCCCTTTGCATCAAGGAAGTTTCTGACTTCTTTGATTATTCTGGAACGCTTTTCAAATACGTCCTTAACTTCGGGATTTACGATAAGGTCTGTATATCTCTGTCTGTATCTGATCTCTGTATCCTTGAGTCCGTGGAACTTTTCGGGAAGAACTCTCAGGCTCTTTGAAAGAAGCACGCACTCGGAAGCATGAACGGACTTCTCGCCCATCTTTGTTCTGAATACCACGCCCTTAACGCCTACGATATCACCGATGTCAAATTTCTTGAAGCCTGCATATGCTTCTTCACCAAGGTCATCACGACACACATAGCACTGAATGTTGCCGTTTCTGTCCTGCACGTTGATGAAGGATGCCTTACCCATAACACGCTTTGCCATAAGACGGCCCGCAATGCATACGGTCTTGCCTTCCATCTCATCAAAGTTGTTGATTATCTCATCAGTGTGTGTATCCTGAGGATACTTCACTATCTCAAAAGGATCCTTGCCCGCTTCCTGAAGTGCCGCAAGCTTTTCGCGGCGTACCTGCATCTGCTGACTGAGCTCCTTCTCCGTAAGCACCTTCTCTTCCGGTGCGTTGTTTATCTGTTCACTCATGATTTGTCCTTTCTTTTTACGGGAGGCCTTTGGCAAGCAGGGCTTCTCGCCCTGCACCTCGGTCGCTTTAAGAAGTTTGCCTTGCAAACTTTAAAGAACGCATTGCGTTCTTCTGAAAGCGACGCAAAGAACTTTAGATTCGCTCCACTCAGAAGAATCCTTCGGATTCTTTAAAGTTCGCTCTGCGAACTTTGGCTACGCTCCTTGCGCAGGGGTGGTTTGCCTCACCGTTATTCTTAATTAAATGAAGGTTTCGAAAATGAAATTTGCTTTGAAATCAACCTTAATTGTCAATTATTTAGAAATATTAATAATCTTGACCTTCACATCTCCGCCGGGAGTTTCAACAAAGAACTCGTCACCGACCTTCTTGCCGAGAAGTGCTTTGCCGATGGGGGATTCGTCAGAGATCTTGAACTGGAGAGGATCGGATTCGGTTGAGCCTACGATGCTGTACTCGACTTCTTCTTCGAAATCGTAGTCGTAGACCTTTACCTTTGAGCCGATGGTTACGGAATCGGTGGATGCGGTCTCTTCTATGACTACTGCGTGAGCAAGCTGTTCTTCAAGCTCTGCAATTTCCTTTTCCAGAAGTCCCTGATGGTTTTTCGCTTCATCGTATTCACTGTTTTCCGAAAGGTCACCGAAGGCTCTTGCTTTTTTGATCTCCTCGGCTGCCTCTTTACGGCCTGTTGTTTTTAAATATTCGAGTCTCTCCTGTAATTTCTTGAGACCCTCTGCGGATACATATACCTGTTTCTTCTGCATAAGGAAATTCCTCCTGATTAAATTACATAATAAAGCAACCTACATTATATTATATCTTTTAAGAATATTCAAGTGGGATTTTGTAAATTGTTTATCCTACGGTCCGGCACATCGGAACACATTTTCAATTCTGAAGACTCCGAAGGAATCAACATCCCCGGTTCCTGTTCTCCGGTTCCCGTTCCCTGATCAAAGAACATTGATATAATAGCTTATTTCAAACTCATTTCCGGGAAGGAGTGTATTTATGCAATATCTGTGTCTGAAATCATCATCTGTGCCTGCAAGGTCATCGCAGCCGAACCAGGGCTCAATGCAGGTAAAGGGTGCACCGTTGGGAGACCAGAATACGCAGTTGGGGAAGCCTGTGAAGGAAACTCTGATAAATTCGCCGTTCTCGTCTTCAAGACCTGCGGCATAGAGCTGCTTTTCCGTAAACATAAGAGCATTGCCCGCATAGAGATCCTTTGTGATGGTTATTTTCTTACCGTCAACGGGAGTTGATTCTTCGGGAAGGAGCTTTTCCACAAGATTCTTGTAGGATACCTGTTCCTTTTCGCTGTAGAGAGTGATCTTATCTCCGAGCTTTATTTTGAACGCAGGATGTGCACCCACCTGGAAGGGCATGGGCTTTTCGTCCTTGTTTACTACTCTGTAGGTTACCTTGACTTTATTGTCTATAAGCTCATGTGTGAAATAGAATTCAAAGTTGAAGGGATATATCTTCTTTGTTTCCTCGTCTGCTTTTCTCATGTGGGTAATGCTTGTATTCGTAACGTGCACACGCTCCATTGGATTTCTTCTTACAAATCCGTGGATCATAAGGTCGTAGTCAACACCGTCAATGGTACACTTATCGTTATGGAATCTTCCGCAAACAGGGAAGCAAACGGGAGATATATTATCCCACCAATCGGGGTTTCCGTCAAAGAGGTATTCTCTGCCTGTGGATTTCTTGATGAGGGATCTTGTTTCTCCGCCGATGTCGGAGACCTCCAGCTTGAGTATGTCGTTTTCGAGTGTGTAGATCATGATTTTTTCTCCTTTGTTATTTTTTACGGGAGGCCTTCGGCGAGTCGCTTCTTGAAAGAAGCTCCGCAAAAACTTTATATGTTCTGCACTCACTTCGTTCCTGCTCCGGATATTTATTCATCAATTGTATTTAACTTCCCTGCCCTTGCCTGCGCCTATTCTTGTAAAGCGCACATTGCCGTCGGGACAGATTGTTACGACATCAAAGCATTGTTCTGTTTTTGTTCCGGGGGTCATTTCATTGTTTATTTCGGGATATTTTCTTGACTGATTGCTGTAGCAGTCTGTCTGCACGATATTTACGACAACCGCCGTATCCGAAAGCTTTTCGCCGGGGATATAGGGACTTGAAACAAAGTTTCCGTTTTCATCATAGTCCGCTTTTGCCTGAACATCAAGATGCTTGTCGGCTCCCACAAGCACCACGGTGCCGTTGCCTTTTCTTCCTGTAAAGTCATATTCATGATTGCCTGCCGCATAGTAGCATGCAAGCTTTTCGTTGTCGGAAAGCGGATTTCCAACTGTCACTTTGGTTTTTGATCGGTAACCTGACACAATTTTGCATATGCCGAGTATATTGGTCGTAATTGAAAAATTATCTGCATAGCCGACAAAGCAATGAGAAAGAACAGCAACGTCATAGTCCTCAGGAACAGACATCAATGTTTCATACAGCCAATCATACTGAAGTACAAGCTCCTTAGTATGTGATATATTAAAAAGCTCCTCAACAACGCCATTTCTGCCGCCATCCTGATTGCCTGCGTCAAGCACTATGTATCTCATTTTAAGTTCGTCATCATCAACGTAGTAGTGAAGCCTTGTATAAGCAAGAAATTCCTTTTTTTGCTCGGGAGTAGCACCGAGCGCGTCAAGCTTTCCTTTTACTCTTTCCTCATCCTCGCATTGTCTGTCGATATGTGAAAACAGTTTTTTCTCGGTTTCCTCGTAGCTTATAAGATATTTTCCGACATCTCCGCCTTCAGGCTTTACATTAACCGCATTAAGGTCGTGGTTTCCAGGCACTACAAGATAGTCCTTGCCTGCAACAGCAACCATTTCATTGTTAAGTATAAGATGCTCCTGAAGTCCCTTATATTTATCCGAAGCCCTGTTTACAACGTCGCCGCCGTTTATTACGGTTTTTATTCCCGTCATAGCGCGGATATAACCGATAATCGCAGGCGACTGCATTGCGTTTGTAGGTGTCAGCGGTCTTGTCTCGCCTTTGAAAAGGTGTGGGTCCGCAAAGAAAATAAAGCTCTTTCCCTTTGGAATTGATTTTATTCTCCCGTCAAGGTACTGGTCACATTCATCATAGTTCTGCGGATTTTCTTCTACTTCAAACCAATAGTCCGGTATAAGTTTTCTGTAAAGATATGCATTTATTTCCATGTTTTTCCTCCATAACATCATGATTCGTTTACGAGCTTTCCGCAGATATGCTCGGGAGTAAGCTTCAGAAGCTGTGTCTTTGCGGCAAAGCCTTTTATTTCCTTTTGTATGTATTCGTCATCATTTGTAAATTTTCGGCTGAGCTTTTCCGTGATGGAGATTATGCTTTCCATATCGTCAATTATCTCAACTCTCCCGAAAACTATGACGCTTTTTATATTGAGTGCCCATTCTCCGTCTTTTGTATATCCTTTGTCGTAAACGCAGAATGACGCTTTATCGCACCTTTTCAGCGAATCATTTCTGTGACCGCCGATACCGCTGTGGAAGTATATACATCCGTCATCGGAATTGTAAAAGTGATTCATGGGCATACCGTAGGGATAACCGTCGTCACCGTTTACGGAAAGTATCCCTCTTTTTTCTTCCGTAAGTATCCTTATGCACTCATCATGCGAAAGTTGCTTGTGTTTTCTCGTAAGGTCTCTGAACATACCGGATTACCTCTGTATATTATTCTTTTGCTTTAATGCCGCAACCTTGCAGGCTCTTGCGTATGCTTCGCTGACGTATTCTTCAAAGGATAACCTTCTGTATTTGTCGTTTTCATGTCGTCCCGGCTTTGAATTAAGGTTCAGCTCGAATGTAAGCTCACCGTCATATCCGCACCTGTTCATGCGGTCGGTTATATCCTTCCAGTCTGCAATACCGTCAAAGGGAAGAAGATGCAGATCGTCAAGGAAGGTTATGTTGCCGTCAAAGCTTCTTATACCGAGGTTGTCATTTAGGTGTGTTGCGATAAGCCTGTTGCCGTAAAGAGCTGTCATATCGTTGCCGTGATTATAGCACATTTCATGCCCCGTATCCCAACAGAAGCCTACATTGGGTATGTTTTCAAAATGCTTCATCAGAGCTTCAAGAAATTCCTCGCCCTCTGTATTTTCAAAAGCGACCTTTATATTTCTTTTAACGGCACGTTCAACGATGTACGAAAAGTTTGAGATACCCATATCATTGGGAACATCCGTCTTCTTTTCACCTATTCCTATATATGCGTGTGCCACAACTATCGGAACCCCCGCGTCGGCACTGTCATCTATACACCGCAGAAGCTCATTTTTGGCGTCCTCCGTATCGGCAACATCACGCCAGAGAAGATTCATTCTGACATATGGAGCGTGTACCGACTGATAGTACATTCCGCACTTTTCGGCAGTCTCACGGTACAGCGAAAGCCTTTTGTCATATCCGGTAAAGAATCCGTAAAAGCCGACATCGTGATATATTTTTATCTGCTCTGTGACATCCATGCAGTCATAATGTGCCGCAAGACAAAGTTCTGTGTTCTGCATAATTTTCAGCTGCTCCGTTTAAAGTTATTCTTTAAAGATTCCCATTAATATTGCTGTAATTACCGTCGACCCCAATGCGGCAAAATACAAAAAACCTATGATTTCGATAGGTATACAACACCCAAGCACTATACTTGCAAAAACTGCCGTCAGCGAGATCTTAAAAGCTTTTTTGGCATTTCTATACTTTATCGGCTCCTGTTTATCCGGCAGATCCTTCAAGTTTACAGGTTTGGAAGTTTCAATGGATCTGCTTTCAAGCACTTCATCGTCGATCATCCGGATAGGAGTATAGGACTTGTTTCCGTAAATTCCGGAATGTTTGCGTATGTAATCGATAACATCCAAAAAATCTCCGGAAACTTGTTCCTCTGTGATCGTTTCTTTTATATAGTAACCTTTGACATAAACCTCACACAGACTACGGTATACATCAATGCTCTTTCTTTTCTTCAGCAGATCGATCGTTATCTCTGCGGATAAACCTCTTCTTGTACTCATGACCCTTTGGTCACTCCATACCGGGCTGTCCGATTTATCGAAAACGTCGAATACATCAGTCAAACATTTGCAGTTTCCAAAAAGCTCGTCGTATGTCGCTTTATCCATTTCCGCATATCTTATTGATCTGTCACAAACAAGACATTTTTTACCGTTTATCTCTACCAAATGTGAAAGTTTGTTCCCTGTTACCGAAGTAAGTATGAATCCTGTCTTTGTTTCCAGCTTTACAAATCTCTCTTTATAAGCTTCTACTTCACCAAATTGAATGAGACTAAGTTCATTTTTGTTTTCTTCAGTTATACCCTCAAGTAAATTGTAGTATCTTTCAGAGTGTTTTCTTACATCTTCTTTAAAAGCATCCAAAGAAACTTCTTCCAGATAATAATCGTTCCAATCGCAATCATATCCGGGTTCAAATTTCACCTTAAACACTTTACTGCTATATATGTCATACGCATAATAACGGCAGAAATCAATATAGCAAATAAAGTGCAAATAATATTCTGTCATAGTCGGTAAAAAGCCGAAATATTTTCTAAAACTCTTATCTAAGTCTTTATATTTTTTGTCGGTAGTATATTCAGATGGCATTTTCTCTGATGTTGTGGATACTTTTATCATGATTTTTCCTTTCAGTTATGCGTTGCGGAAACTTCCTGTGCCGCAAACAGCACTCCGAGCTTGCCGCTCTGATATGTAAGCCCGCCCTGCATATAAACGGTAAACGGAGCAACACAGGGAGCATCCGCAGAAAGCTCAATGGAAGCACCGCCCACAAACGCACCTGCCGCCATAATGACAGGAACAGCATATCCCGGCATATCCCATGGTTCGGGAGTAACGTGGGAATCTACCGGTGCACCGCTTTGTATGCCCTTGCAGAAGGCAAGAAGATTCTCTCTTGTTTCAAGGCTTACCGTCTGGATAAGGCAATGTCTTTCGGCATCGGGAGCAGGATATACTTTGAAGCCGAGGTTTTCAAATACCTTAGCACAGAGAGCCGCAGTTTTAAGTGCTTCGCATACCGTGTGAGGAGCATAGAATATACCCTTGAACATATTTCTTGTGTTTCCGTAAAGACTTGCACCGGCTTCAAGTCCCACACCGGGAGATGTGAGTCTGTAGGAGCAGAGCTCTATCGCACGTGCAGTACCTGCGATATATCCTCCGCAGTCCGCCATTCCGCCGCCGGGGTTCTTGATAAGAGATCCCATGCATATATCAACACCCCAATATGTAGGCTCATGCTCGTCGCAGAACTCACCGTAGCAGTTATCCACCGCAACAAATACTTCCGGCTTTATGGAGTGTACCAGCTGTGCCGCCTTGCCTATCTCTTCGGCGGAAAGTGTCTTTCTGACAGAATAGCCCTTGGATCTCTGGATAAATACAACCTTTATCGTATCATCCTCACGAAGCTTCGCCTCAAGTGCATCAAGGTCAATATCGTCACCGCTGTAGTCTATTTCATCGTATTTTACGCCGAAATCACGCAAAGATCCGTTTCCCGCCTCGCCTCTTATGCCTATGACCTCTTCAAGAGTATCGTAAGGCTTACCTGTTGCGGAAAGGAGAGTATCCCCGGGGCGAAGAAGTCCGAAAAGACCTATCGTAAGACAATGTGTACCTGAAATGATATTGTGACGTACAAACGCTGCCTCACATTCGAATACGTCCGCATACACCTTATCAAGCGCATCTCTGCCCATATCGTCGTAGCCGTAGCCTGTCGTTCCCGCAAAATGTGCTTCCGAGACCTTGTATTTCCTGAAGGCATCCATTACCTTCATCTGATTTTTGAATGCTGTCGACTCAAGTCTTTCGAAAGCACCGCTCTCTTTCAGTTCCTTTTCACTTTTCTCAATAAGTTCGAGTATTTCCATTTTCAGCTCCTGTAGTTTTTAATGTAGTTTATCAAATTACGTTCTTTAGATTCTTATTTTTATTATCTCTGCCGATGTCTTCCGCAATTGCATTATGTATCATCTGACGCATTTTGCATACAACCGAGTAATCATATGAATTATCATTGCTTGAACGTGCAAGAGTTGCTGTGGCATCGGTAAGTATTATCGCATAAAGTCCGCTTCCCGGATGCACGAACAGAGATTGTCCCGTATGTCCGCAATGACCTATCGAGCCTTTCGGGAACAGCTTTCCCGTCTGATCGTACTTTTCATCCACATACAGAAATCCGAGTGCACGGGATTGATCATGCTTTGGTGTATAATTCTTTACCGCCATTTCAAATATTTCCTTATCGACAATGGGATAACCGCCGCAAAGCAACATCTGTGCATATTTCGTAAGATCGCAAATATTGGAAAATACGCCCGCATTCCCCGCAACGCCACCGAGATGCTCGCAATTGTAATCATTGACATTAAAATATCTGCCACGAAAATTGCAGGGTGCAAATTTTCCTTTCGGATCGGGTAGATAGCAAGTGTCCGTCATGCCCAGCGGCTCTGTTACATATTTTTTTAGAAGGACATCCAGCCTTGCGCCAAGCACCTTTTCCAATATCTTCCCGAGAAGTATGTATCCGGGGCAGCTGTACAGAACTTTACTGCCTATCTTTACATCATTTGGAATGGAGAGTATATGCTCTGCGACATTGTCGTAATTTACGCCTTTAGTGCAGAGGTTTTTATGTCCGAAGCCCATGGTATGTGTAAGGAGATGCCGGAGTGTAAGCTCATTTTTGTCGATCGGAACGGAAAAATACTTTTCCACCCTGTCATCGCATGATATACGTCCCTCTGACATCGCCGCAAGTGCAATGCTTGTCGTTGCTATCATCTTTGTGATGCTTGCCATATCAAACAATGTACTGTCGCAAAGTCCGCTGTCGGTATGGGAAAAATAGCTGTCTATGAGTATCTCGTCGTTTTTGCCGACTCTTATTGCCGCGTTACGGAGAGTTCCCGCGGTTATGAGCCTGTTTACGCATTGATCAAGAGCTCCCATCTTGCTTCTCCTTATGTTTTATTCTTGCATTATTCGTTTATCATCGCACAAATAAGCTTTGATACATTTTCCGCATCTTTCATATCAAATATCTCCGCACCGCTTCCGATGTTTCTTGCGGGGACAGCAACGACACAGGTCTGCACGCCCTTGCCGCAGGAGGATAAAAATGATGCCGCAGCGGTCTTTTCCGGGTATACACAGGTCTTGTATTTTATATCGTTTTTCTTTGCGGTGTTTTCCGCATTTTCGCGAAGTAACGGATCTGCACAGAAATCAGCCGTCTTTGCAAGTATCACCGCACCGTCACCGAGGACTGCTTCTCCTCGTTTGTTTGCACCTATGGTGTCAAAGCTCTCGCATATATCAACACAGATACAACGGTCCGGCTGTATATCAAACGAAGCTGTCTTTGCTCCTCTGTTCATAAGCGAGCCCTGAACGGTAAAGGAGAAATAGATATCCGCATTATCGGCTTTTACATTATCAAGTATATCGATAAGTATAGCCACACCCAATCTTGATGCTGCACCGTTGCCGCCCGATCTTCCGCAGGTAATCTCACAAACAGAAGGCTCTGCCGCAAGCACATCGCCCGGCGATACAACCTTTTCCGCATCTTTTCGGGAAGATGCTCCGATATCAACATAAAGCTTTGCAATATCGGCATCCTTTATATCCGCACCCTTTTCCGGAACGACATATCCGCATACGCCTTTATCGGATATCACCTTGGTATAAGCCATTGATACCGCCGAGGGTGAGCCGAGCTTTGTAACTCTAAGATATCCGTTTTCTTCAATGTAGTTTACGATAAGTCCTTCGGCATCCGTCTTTGCACAAAGGAGTAGCTTTTTTGCATTTTCCTTGCCGCATCTTTTTATAACAGTAAGATTTCCCATGCCGTCATATGAGCATTCAAGGTCTTTTGCGTGGTTTTTTTCTATATGGTCAAGTATACCATTTTCCATTCCCGGAGCTGTGGGGATGGCACATATCTCTTTTAAAATTCCGATCATAGTTCAATTCCTCCGAGTATCTTGGAAAGCTCATGGCATATACCGTTCTGAGCCGCAAAATCGTCAAGGTTACAAACGCCGGCACTGCTGTGGATATATCTTGTGGGAAGTGCAACGCCCAGCACCTCGCATCCGTGTCCCTCTCGCTGGAAGCTTCTTGCATCCGTACCGCCTGCGACCATTGTCTTTGTCTGCCACTTTATGCCATTTTTGTCGGCAAGTGCAGTCGCAAGTTTAAAAAGACGTTTGGTATAAAGAGTGCCTCCGTCCATAAAGGGAAGTGCAACGCCGTTTCCGAGCTTTACAACCTTCTTCATATCCGGTGTTCCGTAAATATCCGACGCTGTCGTGGATTCGCAGACGATACATATATCCGGGCAAAGCTCGTTCGCCGCAGATATCGCGCCGAGTGTTCCCAATTCCTCACGTCTTGTGAATACAAAGTATGTGTCATATTCAAGTTCCGACTTTATAAGTCCGATAAGCACAGCACAGCCTGCTCTGTCATCTATCGCCTTTGCCTTGAGAATGTTGTCGGAAAGCATCACGCATTCGGAATCAAAGGAAACATAGTCACCTACTCTGACATACTTTTCCGCTTCTTCACGGGAGGATGCACCGATATCTATATAAAGCTCATCATAGGTTATCTGTTTTGCCCTGTCCGTTTTCGGTATAAGGTGGATCGGCTTTGAGCCTATAACACCGGGAAGCCTTTTCTTTCCTACAAATACACGTCTTGTGGGAAGGGAGGATGCAAGTATGCCGATATCAGTGAACAGCAGAGTTCCGTCTTCCTCTATATGCTTTACTACAAGTCCGACCTCATCGGCGTGAGCCGCAAACACCACCTTCTTTTTTGGTACGTTCCTGCCTTTTTTGAAGGCAACAAGGTTTCCGATCCTGTCAAAATACACTTTATCCGCAAAGGGAAGTATCATATTCGCGATATGGTCGAGAAGTGCGAACTCGTTTCCCGAAACACCGTCAAAGGTACAGAGAGATAAAAGAAGCTCCTTCATTGTACTTCTCCCCCTTTCAGATATCTTATTCCGAGAAGCGTATCATTCTCTTTGGACATGGCATCAAAGTTCTTCATAACCTCAAAGAGAATCATAGACACACTTTGTGCGTCACCTGTCGCAAAGACCTCACCGGGGGTATGCATATACTTTATCGGCACGGACAGCACCGCACAGGGAGTTCCTCTGTTTGCCACCTCTATCGTGTCCGCATTTGTACCCGTTCCGTCTGCCTCGCATATTATCTTGTGCTTTGCTCCGCATCTTGCGGCACATTTTTCCACAATATCCGTCATCTTTCTGTCCGTAACGGCACTTCTTGATATCATCGCACCATCACCGAGCCTTGATGACTGCCAGTCGGGGACATCCTTTTCTTTGGCAAAATTCACATCAAGAGCTATCGCACCGTCTGCCTCGGTTATAAAGGAAGCCATTTTTGCACCGCCGCCTCTTGTTTCCTCACCGGAGGACAGAAGTACGGTAACATTACAGTCGATATCCGTTTTTGCCGCATTTTTGCAAGCCGCAAGAATAGATGCACAGCATATCTTATCGTCAAGATGAGCGGAAACGACTCTGTCACCGAGGAGTTTTACGGTCTTTCCGAGAAATACCGCAGGATCTCCGACGGATATAAGTCTTTTAAGCTCATCGTTCTTCTTTCCCGTATCCACCAACATATCAGCGAAATCGGGAAGCGTATTGTCCCCGTTCTTGTTTGCAAGATGGGGAGGAACGCTGGAAAAAAGCCCTCTTATCTTCTCCTTGCCGTATATCTCAACTTCCGCTGTCGTAAGTATACGTCTGTCGATACCTCCCACGGGAGCACATCTTATAAAGCCTTCTCCGCATATTTCCGAGACGACAAGACCTATGGTATCTATATGAGCATCAAGGAGCAATGTCCTTGCATTTTCCTTTTTTGATCTGTGATAAAGTATGACGCTTCCGCTTACAGTCACTTGCGCATCCTCAAAGAAGCCGTCGGTATATTCCAGAGCCGTCTCTTTCACCGTCTGCGCGTTTAACGTCTCAAAGCCGGAAACTGTCATTATCCGTTTCAGTTTTCCGAATATATCAAGAATAGTATCTTTCATTTTGCATCCGTCCGATATCTCAGTTGAAATTATTTACTATTTCCTTGAACCTCTTTCCGCGCTCCTCAAAATTTTTGAACGCATCAAAGGAAGCACAGGCGGGAGAAAGAAGCACACATTCACCGCTTTCCGAAGCCTTGCACGCCCCCAAAACCGCTTCGTCAAAGGAATCGCACATGATAAGCTCTGTGGTATCCTCGTTGAAGCCGGGAGTTTTTAGGATGGCATCCTGTATCTTTTTTGCGGTATCTCCGCAGATAAAAGCACGTTTTACCTTTTTGATTATCGCATTTCCGAAGGAAGAATCAAAGGGTATCTTTTTGTCGTAGCCGCCAAGGATTATGTTTATCTTCTTGTTCATGGCTTCCGGGAATGCGGAAAGTGCCGCCTCCGTTCTTGATGGCGATGAGTCGATGGAGCTGTCATAGAATTTCACTCCGTCCTTCTCACGGCAGAGCTCAAGTCTGTAGCTTACACCTGTAAATGTCGTTGCGACCTTGTAAAGGGCGTCCTCAGACAGCCACGGCTCTGTTGCCGCATATGCTGCCATGTAGTTTTCCACGTTATGAAGTCCGGGGATTATTATCTCATCTGTAGAGAGGAGCTTTATCTCCTTATTGCCCTCCCTTTTTATTATTGCTCCGTCACGGTAGTATATGTCCGCACCATCCGAGGCGTTTCTTGAAAACAGAACCGTTTCTATGTCTCTTTCCGAAGCATCCCTTGCAAATTCCGAGGAAATTGTGCAGTCAGCGTTTGTAACAAGGCGACCTTCAGACTTCATGAAATCAAATACGGCTCTTTTTGCTTCCGCATATTCCTCCATGGAAATGTGCCAGTCAAGATGATTGGGGCTGACGTTGGTGATTATAGCGGAATCGGGGAAATTGATAAATGCAAAGGGAAGTCCGGAATTGTCAAACTTGTTTATGGTGTGGAGCTGGAAGCTGGAAAGCTCAAGTACGACAAAATCGTCGGGGGTTATCTCGTCTATCTGTGCCAGGAGAGGCTTTCCGATATTTCCTCCGAGAAAGACCTTGTGTCCCGATGCTTCAAGGAGCTTTGCGCAAAGAGTGCTTGTTGTGGTCTTGCCGTTGCTTCCTGTTATTGCAACTATCTTTGCAGGGCAGACGGATATAAACGCCTCCATCTCGCTCGTGATGAACGCACCGTTCTCGTATGCCTCTATTATCTCAACATTGTCGTATCTTACACCGGGAGTTTTATAGATGATATCCGCATCCATATTGCGAAGGTATCCGTCACCGAGCACAAAGCTAACGCCTCTTTCTTCAAGAGATGCTATATCCAGCGACTGCGACAGAGCTTCTCTGTCTTTTTTATCTCTCACGTTTACTTCACAGCCGTTATCCAGAAGGAAATATATGAGTGGAATGTTGCTGATGCCCGCACCGATTACCACCGCTTTCTTACCTTTGAGGAATTCCTTGTAAGTATTCGCTTTTTCGTTAATATAGCCGTTCATATATAAAACCGACCTTTCATAAAAATATGTGATGCTTTTTGTATTTTATTCCAAATATATATTATACCCCAAATATATGATTTTATCAATAGCAATATTGCATAATTATTCCTTGCGGGAATGACATTTTTGATAATTTTTAGGTGTATCCCCCACTACCTTTCCGAAAACCGTGGAAAAATAGCACTGTGACGAGAATCCGAGAGTATCGCTGACGATGGAAACGCTTTTTCCCCGTTCAAGCATTTTCTTTGCAAGTCGTATCTTCATCTGTGTAAAATAGCTCATGACACCGCCGCCCGTAAATTCGAGGAATATGCCTTTGAGATAGGCGGGAGATATGTGCAGATTCTTTGATATCATATCAATGGTCAGCTTCTCACCTATATGCTTCTCCATAAATTCCACCGTCTGACGGTAAAGACGTACCTTCGGCGAGCTGTTCTCAAGCTCTATCTTGCTCGCTCCCATTACCCTTGATACAAGCACCTCACACAGTTTTTTTGCGTTGGTATATTCCTCGCGGGTATAATCACTTAAAGCACCGTCGTCGTAGCGTCTTCTGAGAAGCTCGGCAAGCATAAGCCTTGCAACGGAAAACTCATCCTGCGTAAGACTTCTCACCGAATATCCTTTTGATGTCCCCAACGGTGCATCGGTATCTTCAAAGTGTATGACTGCCATTTCAGCGTCTTTTCCGACAGCACGGTTGCAATGGAAGCCCCACGGCTCACCGACAAAGAAGTCCCCCTCGGAAAGTGTCATTACATCTCCGCCGTAGGTCACGCTCATTTTTCCCGCAGTAATAAGATTTATCTCCCAGGCGGAATGGGTATGACCTTCAAAAGTATACCCTTCCTTGAATTTGTAATAGTAAAATCTTGTCAATCGGTCAATACTTACCTGTTCCAAAGCACATTTCCTTTCGTTTTGTTCATTTGTAGCCTATTTTATAAAAAATGTGGCTTTTTTCATATCTTTTTACTCTTTTTTACAATTATAATACAGACATAATAAAAAATCAACACTCTTTCCGAAAAAAGGAGAATTAAAATGAACAGAATCGAATCATATGTACCTGTTCCGAAGCCGGTAAAGAGCGACTATTACGTTGCCTGCCACTATTATCCCGGTTGGAAAAAGGGTGCGGCGGATATTCACAACGGATTTGAAGATCTTCGGAGCTTTCCCGAAAGGACACCTATCATCGGATACTATGACGAAGCCGATCCCGTAGTCATGGACTGGCAAATAAAGTGGGCGGTGGAGCATGGCATAAACTGCTTTATACATTGCTGGTACAGATACGGTGATAACAGAGGCAAACCCGTAAAGGTGGAAAATCTCCGCTTCAATCATGCAATTCATGAGGCTTATCTCAACTGCAGATACCGTGACTATATGGACTTCGCCATCATGTGGGAATGCGACCTGAAATGGGGCGCAGCAACGGATATTGCGGATATTACGGACAATCTTATGCCCTTCTGGGTGGAGAATTACTTCAAGCTGCCTACATATCAGAAGATAGACGGAAAACCCGTACTGTATGTGTATTCACAGCACAATCTCGAAGCTGCTCTCGGCGGTCACGAAAAGATGAAAGAAGCACTTGAAGTAATGCACGAGGAAATAAAGAAGTACGGCTTCCCCGGTATTATGATAGGCTGTATGGACAACGGCTGGAACAAGAGCAATATCCCTTATTATGCGGAGCATAAGGTAGAGGAATTCTCCTTTACCGATGACATGATAAGCAAGGGCTACGACTTCGGTTATCAGTATTGCTGGCATTACAACAACGGACTTCTTGACGAGGCAGGAAAAAAAGCATATCTCGACAGTGAAAAGCCAATGCTCCCGGATGACATCATAGTTAACTATCAGCTTGACTGTATAAAGCACAGAGTGGAAAAGTATCCCGAATTCTTCATGTATACCGCTTCCGTCATGTGGTCGAGAGGTCCGTGGCACAAGGTGTTCGGCATTGACCCGAAAACCACCATCTGGGAATGGGCGTTGTCACCGGAGAGCTGGAAAAAGCTTCTTGTCGGTGCGAAGGCACTTATAGATACGCTCCCGAAAGACAGTCTCGGAAGAAGAGTCTTTGTTCTTGACAACTGGAATGAGTGGTCGGAGGGACACTATCTGTTCCCCAACTATGAGCATGGGTTCGGTCATCTTCAGGCGTTCAGGGAAGTGTTTACAAAGTGCGATAACATTCCGGACTATAGGGTGTTTAAGGTTAAAGAACAAAGAGAGTATTGATATAATTAAGAATTCATAATAAACATATATGTGGAGGTTGACATGATCTATACTTTTAAAATGCTTGATAATGAATACTGGTACGGCGGTTGCTGTAATGAGGCTACTACACAGCCTTATGATGTAAACAGCGAGTTTCATCACGAATACAGCCACGATGTGACAACACAGGGTGCGCCTCTGTATATTTCCACCAAGGGAAGATACATCTGGAGCGAGGATGCTTTCGATGTTACCATAAAGAACGGCGAGATAATGATCGAAACAGAGCTTGAAGTTACCATGAATGAAGCAGGTACAACTCTGCGTGATGCTTATCTCGGTGCTATGAAGGCACATTTTCCTTTCAGCGGTAAAGTGCCGGAGCTTGATTTCTTCAAGGCAGCACAGTATAACAGCTGGATGGAGTTTACATACTATCCCACGCAGGAGGGTATACTCGAGTATGCTCACACTGTTATTGACAGCGGATTTGTTCCGGGTATACTCATCATTGATGAGGGATGGCAGAATAATTACGGTGACTGGACATTTGATACACGTAAGTTCCCCGACCCCAAGGCTATGGTGGACGAGCTTCATACGCTCGGCTTTAAGGTTATGCTCTGGGTTGTTCCTTATGTTATAAGCTCGGGACTTAAATTCATTTCGCAGATAAGAGCTGACCTTAATCAGAGCGGCAATGCCTCCAGAACATTCCTCAGAAACGAAAAGGGCGAGCCCTCCATTCAGCAGTGGTGGAACGGCTACTCCGCTATGCTTGACTTCACAAATCCCGTTGACTGCGAGTTCCTTGAGTCTCAGCTGAAGAGCCTTATGGACGAGTACGGTATCGACGGCTTCAAGTTTGACGGCGGTTCAAGAACATCCTATCACCCCAAGAGATTCGTTAACGGTTCTCCCCGTGACTTCCACGGCGGAAAATATTCTCCCCTTAAGCAGAACGAGGCGTGGCTTGCATTCGGCTCAAGATTTGCATATCACGAATACAAGGACACCTTCAAGGGCGGCGGAAAGCCTACCGTACAGCGTCTTATGGACAGAGGTCACAGATGGGAGAAAGACGGCATCAACACCATAGTTCCAAACTCTCTCATTCAGGGACTTCTCGGACATCCCTTCATCTGTCCCGACATGATAGGCGGCGGTGAATGGAGCTACAACGTAAAGCCCGGCTTCAAAATAGACGAGGAGCTGTTCATAAGAATGGCACAGGCTTCGGTATTCTTCCCGATGATGCAGTTCTCCTGGGCACCCTGGAGAGTACTTTCCGAGGAAAGCTGGAAGATAGTTGCACGCTTCGGAAGGATGCACGCCGAAGTTGCTCCCGAGATCATTGAGGTGATAAAGGAAAGCGCGGTCTCGGGTGAGCCCGTACTTCGCTCCATGGAATACAGCTATCCCGGATGCGGATATGAGAAGATAAACGATCAATATCTCTGCGGCGAGAACATACTTGTTTGTCCCATAGTTACAAAGGGAACATTCGAAAAGGATGTCGTCATTCCCGAGGGTGAATGGGTGGATGAGCTCGGCAACAGGTTTACAAAGGGTACGCACAGAATACCGACTCCCATTGAAAGATTACCTTATTTCAGAAGAGTAAAATAAGCACTTCGTGCACGAAAGTTGCCAACAGCAACAAAAAATGCAGGGGACGACCTGTGTACCTTCCCGCTTTTATGCAATTGGCAAGCCTTGATACAACAACGCTTTTTCATAATCTGCAACTTTTGATACAACCACGATTATATGTGACTTACAAATCTCGATGCCCTGCTTTTCGAGAGATGCATAAGCTTGTATAAAGCTTGTTTTTCGTGGAATTCTCGGTACAACTCGATGTTTCTTCTGTAAAAATACCGCAAATATGTTTTTCCCTCTTGCAATCCCGCATAAGATATGGTATACTGTCAAAGCTGTTCATAAAACAACTACGGAGGAAACCATGTTCTTCAAGCACAG
>SVQR01000024.1 GCA_015065225.1 Oscillospiraceae bacterium
CCGATGGCTATACTTACTTTGCGTTTCATGGCATTTTACATCCCTTTCGAAAAAAATAGCAGTGGGATTTTTATTTCCCACTGCTATTGTAGCACAATACTATATTCAAGTCAAGTTAAAATTAAATATTCAAGAGAACAAGAGATACAGCACCGAATGCAAATGCCGCATACTTTGCCTTTGACTGCTTTTCCTTGTAAAGAAGTACCGCCGCAAGAAGCGTAAGCACAAGACCGCCCGCAGATACCGTCGGTTGGATTATGGATTGCGGCATCTTATTTGCAACAAGAAGCATTACCATCTGATTTGTAAAGCCGTTGGCAAGTCCCGAAAGTATTGCAAATATCCAAAGATGCTTTTCGCTTGTCTGAGCCTTGATGGTTTCACGGCTCCTGCCTGCGAATGCGGCAATACCGAGAGCTATCGCAACAAAGGCAAGGGCTGTTATCATGAACTCATTGCCGTATTTGCCTTGCTGGAATTTAACCTGAGCCGCCTGTGTAAAGGCACAGAAGCCGTTGCCCGCAACACTTAATACAACAAATACTATCCACAGAAAAGTTATACGCTGATCCTCTTTTTTCAGGTTTGCTATAGCTATGGATGCAAAAAGAACGACAAGTCCGACAATTCTCTGAGGCGGAAGCATCGGATCTCCGAGAATGAATATACCGAGGAAGGTCGGTATAAGGAGCGAGCACGCACCGAATAATGTTCCTAACGCCATCGGACCGTACTTGAGAGCCGATTTTGACCCCCAGGTGGTAAGTCCGTAGCACAGAGCAAAGGCGGCGGAATAAGGCAGGTACTCCATAATGGGAGTAAAATCAAGCTTTCCGATACCGGTTATTACAAAATAAAGCAAAGCCATCACAACGGTGACAAAGGAAAAAAGTACGGGAGAAGTGTTCTTTCCCTTCACAAAGTATTCCTTTGCGAAAATGCCCTGAACTGTGCTTGTGAAAAGTACGCTTATAAGTATTACATAGTTTAACATATCCGAAAATTCTCCTTAATTTTAGTTAACGGATGAATTATAATATGTTTTGCGTACTTTTGCAAGGGGGATTCATCCCTGTTTTTTGCACTTTTTTCCCGAAAATACAATTCTTTATGCAAAACAAACCGGAGAGATGGTTTCTCTCCGGTTATCTCATATATTAAGAAGTACCACCGACGCCGTACCTATGACAAAGCCTGCGATCTTCATTCTCGAAAGCTTTTCATTATAGATAAATATCGCCGCAAGGGTTGATATGACGATGCTTCCCGCAGAAATGGTCGGATACATAACAGAGCTTGGAAGATACGCCACAAGAAGCATGGTCATGTGATTTGTAAAGCCGTTTGCAAATCCGCAAAGACTTGCGTTGAGGTAAAGCTGTTTGTCGGCAAGTACAGCTTTTCTCCGAGTACATCCGACAATCGCCCCTGTCAGCATAAAGAATGCCACAAGCGCAAGTGCGATTACCATAAATTCACTCTTGTATTTGCCGTTGAAATCCTCCTGCTGAAGTCTCTGGATGAGTGTACATATACCGTTTGAGACAAGTCCCAGGACAACAAAGAATATCCATTTCGGGGTTATCCTCGCATCCTCCTTTTTGAGATTTACAAGTATAATGGATATAACAAGAAGGCTTATGCCGAAAATACCGGTGAATGTAACATCGTCACCGCTTACAAGCAAGCCGTAAAGTGTCGGTATCATAAGGGAATATGAGCTGAAAAGTGCCGAGAGCGACAACGGTCCGCAGCCTATACTTGCTTTACTTGATATAACGGCAAGACCGTAGGTCAGTGCGAAGGAAAGGCAGTAGGGCAGAAGCTTTATGATCTCGGAAAAATCGAAGGATGATATTCCCGTTACGGTAAAGTATGTCAGCGAAAAAAACACGGTGAATCCGGAGAATATGTAAGATGAAGAGATGCTTGCTTTTACAAAATAATTTTTTGTAAGCAGGTTCTGACTTGACAATGTCACAAGAAGCAGAACAAGGATAAGATATTGCATGATTACTCCCGGGTTATTTGATTACTGCAACATTATACTACAATTGATTTGTTTTTGCAAGATAAAATCATCCTTTAAAAATGCACTTTTGTCCCCAAAACGCGGAAGAACTTGACAATTTGGTTTATTTGTGCTATAATTCCCGAAAAAAAGGCATCTGGAGGAGCAGCATGATCTTAAAGTTTGATAAAGAAAAGCTGGACAGGATACTTTATGATTACAGCAAGCTGACGGGACTTTCAATAGCAATTGTTGATCATGAACTTGAATTTATCGCTTCTTCAAGAGGTATGGGCGGCAGATTCTGTAAAAAACTTCAGGATCGTGATATGGCACAGAGATGCAAATGCTCGGACAGCTACATACTTGAAAAGTGCAAGGCGAGCGGCGAGGCGGAGATACATATCTGTCATGCTGGGCTTTGCGATATGGCTGTTCCGCTTGTTTCGGAAGGAAATGTCATCGCATATATCATCCTCGGTCAGATAAAGAACAAGGCTGATTTTGATGAGATATATGACCGGATATCGTGGTATAAAAAGGATATGGATGATCTTCGAGAAGAATATTCAAGGCTTGTATACTACGATGATGACGGTATAAAAAGCGTTGCAAATATCGCTGTGGCTGTGGCGGCATACATTCTCGGCAACGGTGTCATAAAGCCTCAATATAACATTGTTGCGGAAAAGGCGGCGAGATATATATCCGACAACCTGCAGAAGGATATAACAGTAAGTCTTTTGTGCAGAAATCTCGGCGTTTCAAAGAATCTTCTCTATGAGTCGTTTCGTACCGCGTTCGGCTGTACCGTCAAGGAATATGTTGCACAGAAGAGAATTTCACGCGCCCTTGAGCGTCTTTCTCAAACGGATATCCCCATATGCGAGATCGCAGACAGCGTAGGGATATACAACCATACCTATTTTTCACGTCTGATAACTCAAAAAACCGGAATGTCACCGCTGAGGTACAGAAAAAGATTCAGATGATAATTCTGTGATATATGTAAAAAGATATGCCCCGGAGCTTTACGGCTTCGAGGCATTTCTGTTTATGAAAAATATTTGTAACAGGTCTTCATGTTCTCTGTTTCAAGTTCGGGAGTGCCGTGTGTTCTTATCGGTACAAGTCCGTGTTCAAATATTTCCGCAAGCATCGCAGCCTTCTGCGCGCAGACAGCCTTGTTGACCTTTCTTGGGGTATCTCCCGCTATACGGATATAGTTGTCGTGATATATCTTCTTTCTTATATCCTCCGGAAGATCCAGAGGTATGATGGTGCCGAAATGGATATCTTCAAACGGCTCATGCTTTTCAAGAGCGAATCTTACGAAATTATTTCTATGTCCCGCATCACCGCTGTCCTCATAATCATCGGGATTGTTGCCGTAATCTATATTGTAGGTGTCTGTACCGTAAAGTATCCTGTCCTGATATTTTACAAAGAAAGCACGCCACTTTTCAATATCCTCCGAGAATCCCTTGAACATCTCACCGCCGGGTGTCAGATCAAGACATACATTGGGATATGTCTCCATGAGACGTACAGCACCCTCATAGTCATCGCTTGTGAAATAGAAGTGTGCGAGTGTTACCTTCAGAGAGGGGAACTTACGGAGCAGTCCTTCGGTCTCGGCACGAAGCTCGGCAAGAGTCCTGTAGCTCTCATCATATACCCATCCGCGCTGTATCATTATGGGCGTAGCCTTTGTAATATCCCAGCACTTTGCGGGATCTGCCACATGATGAAGCACCGGAAGTCCTTTTTCCTGTATGAACTCATACATCTTATCGTATATCGGATCGTCTATCGCATAGCCTGTATCTTTCCTGAATCCCGGCTTGCCTTCAATGAATTTGTAGCCGTCAACGCCCATCTCATAAAGCTGCTTTGCCTGGCGAAGAAAGCCCTCCGCCGTATCCTTGCCGTCAAGGTAGTGATGGATGTGACCGAACACATAGCACTTCTTCGGATCTTTTTCATTCATCACAGACTTTACATAAAGTGCCTTCACATTAGAGCCGAAGTCGATAAAATCATTATTTATGCCTGTCAGAGCATTAAGACCGAACCTCTCATAGTTATAGTAATCGCAGATGAGGTCATATATCTCAACGGCTCTTTGGACGGTGGTTGCCTTTTCTATATGCATATGGCTGTCAATAACAGGCTGATTTGAAAGTCCGTGCTTTTCTCTGTTTTTCATAATAATTCTCCAAAAATGAATTTTTTTCCATTGTATCACAGTATTCAGCATTTTTCAAGCCGAAATTTAAAAATGCGTGCAAAAAAAGAAGACTTCCCAAAAAATAAGGAAGTCTCCAAAAAATTCTTAATTTCTGACGTTCACCCATGTAAACGGTGTCTTCATCGCCTCAAGTCCCGCAGTACGGACAGCGATAACATTCACAGTCTGCTCGTGAGGAGCTCTTATCTCTCCGTCCTTGAAGAATTCGATAAGATCCTTTATGAAGGATGCAAAGAAATCCGAATCAACTCTTCTTGTGCGTGCATTGTTGTCCTTGTCAACGGCTGTTATCTCGAACTTTTCGCCTGCTGCCTGATACATATGAGCCGTTCTTCCGTCCTCGAATTCGATTATCATTGACGGATGTGTGGGTGTACCCGTGTACATAACTCTCACGGGCTTTGCATCCATAAGCATCATTATCGGCTCTATCTGATGGATGGAGTATATCTCATATACTCCGGGACCTTTTGAGTAGATGTGCTGAATCGGGAATCCCTTGAAGTCCTTGTATTCCTCCGAGAAACGAAGTGCCGAGCTTGAATAAGTCTTCGTGCCGGAAGCATCCGCTACAGCAAATATCCTCTTTGCTGTTTCGGCATCCGGAGCAAAGGTCTTGTCAACATATGTGAGCTTGCCGGAAGAAAGCGACTTTTTACACAGCTGTTCATGCATTTCGGGATTGTTGGGGGAGAGGACGATAAGGTAGTCGCTCTTTTCTATGACCTCATCCATTGTTTCGCAAAGGGTGACGCCGTATTTTTCGGCCCATTGCTTGTTTGTAAGCTCTTTGCCGAGCTCTGCGGGCGGATCGATCATCCCCCATGCGTATGCGACTTCAAACTCACCGTTTGAAGCTGTCTTTATAAATTCCGGGTAGTTGTTTGCGTGCCATTCGTCGAGAAAGTAGTCTATAAAGCCTATTTTTTTCATGATGATGTTCCTTTCTTATTGTAGGAGATTTTTTGGTTCAGCCTTCAACGTGTTCTTCTACTTCGCCCGTAAGTATATGGCTCTTGAGTGCGTAAAACTTTCCGTTTTTTTTGAAGTACCACACATTGACCGCTGTTGCTTCGAACCATTCGACGGAATCCTTGCTGCCAAAGTGTTCCGTGAAGTATTTGTCAAGATGCTGTGCGAGTTCTTCTTTTGTCAGGATTTTTGACGTAACACTCATCCTTTCTTTTTTTATCCGTCTATTTCAACTTCTTTGTGTATCTCTGCCGAATCATAAACGCCCTGAAGTATCTTCGCTGTGATGATGTTGGTGTCAATGTGAGAGGGAGCTTTTTCGCCTGTCTTTACACAGTTTATGAAAGCATTGATCTCTGTTTGGAAATGATCGCGGCTGTTGTAATTGAAGGTAGTCTTTGTAAGCATTCCGTCTTTTGTGCCCCACATCTCAAAGTGCTTGCCGTAGTAAAGGCGAATGCCGCCCTTTGTTCCCATGAAGTCGATATACTGCTCATGTTCACCGATATTCTGTGCCCATGCACCGTTGAAGGTGATGGTGGGACCTTCTGTTCTTACTATGCCGACAACAGAGTCGTCAACATCATATGTGCCGTTGACATCACGGGTGTTTTCAGCCCACATATATGTATATGTATAGTTTGCGATATCCTTTCCGAGCTTGCAGAAGGCTTCTGCGCTTACTGTCTTGGGTGCGGGGTCTCCCGTGCAGTACATAACTATATCAAGATAGTGTACGCCCCAGTCTATGAGTGCGCCACCGCCCGCTATCTCCTTTGTGGTGAATGCTCCGCCTATGCCGGGAATTGATCTGTGTGCTCTGAATGATACGTATACGGAGTATATCTCACCGAGCTCACCGGAATCAATGATTCTCTTTATATGGTTTACTCCGTCATTGAATCGGTTTACGACACCGATGTTGAGTGTCTTGCCGTATTTGTGCTGTGTTTCCTGCATCTTTATTACTTCGGGAAGTGTTCTTGCCGCAGGCTTTTCGCAAAGAACGTGTTTTCCTGCGGAGAGAGCATCGCAGGTGATGATGCTGTGCATTTTGTTGGGAGTACATACGGATACCGCATCTATCTCCGGATCGGCAAGGACTTCCTTGTAATCAACGACTGCTGTGCCGCAGCCGTATTTTTTTACGGCTTCTTCTGCTCTTTCGGGGATGATGTCGCAGAAATACTTTATCTCTGCATCGGGACAGTTGAGATACGACGGGATGTGTGCATTGTTTGCGATAGTACCGCAGCCGATAACGGCAACCTTTACTTTGTTCATGGTAATTTCCTTTCGTTGTGGTTATAATTATGAGTATAATATCGGAGCTTGTTTTTTTCAAGGGAATTTTTGATAGTGTTATTGGATTTTCCGAAATCTCCGTAGGTATATTATAAAATATTTTATGCTCCGGTACAAGAGCCGTTGGTGCTGATACAGGTGTCCTGTTCTGCTGTTTTCTGCACTTCGAAGGAGCTTTTAAACTCCGATGGGGAAAGTCCGAATTGCTTTTTGAAGCTCTTGCAGAAGCTTTGGCTTGAGCCGTATCCAAGTATATGCGCGATGCCGCCGACAGTTTGCTTTCCTTCCGTCAAAAGGAGCTTTGCGTAGTTCAGCTTTGACGATATGATGTAGTCGCGGATGCTGATTCCGAGCTTTTCCTTGAAAAGATGTGAGATATAACTCTCGCTGTAGTTGAAACTTTGGCATATATCGGAGACTCCGGGACAATTGGGCGTTGTGCGGTCGATATATCTGATTATGTCGTAAAGAGGCTGACCGATAAAGTTTTCCGATTGTTCGGGAAGAAACCTCTTTTGTGTGTTTCCGCTGAAAAGCCGTTCGGTCATGATGAGAATGCAGTTTATTATGGATTCGCAAGCGACAGTCGAATACTTGTCCCCGTTGTATAATTCCCCTATAAGCATTGAGAAAAGACGTCCTATCTCTCCGTTGTCGTGTATAACTCTTACAGGGCATTCTTCAAATAGTTGAACTATCGAGCCCAGTGTATCGTGAGGATATTTTTCATTGAATGTGAACCCTATACAGGCAAATCGTATTCCTTTGTTTTTGCCTGTCTTTATCGTGTGATTAAAGTCTTTCGATATGATGTGAATATCTCCGGGATGAACTGTCAGCTCTGTGTCCTCCGTACTGAAAGTACCTTCTCCCGATAAAATATAGCTTATCTCATGACAGACCTGACGGTGTTCTTCTATATATGCATTTTCCGACATTTCAAGCTCGCCCGCCTGAAAAAGATCGAAATGTCCGAGCTTTCTCGGAGTTGTAAAATAGTTTTTCGTAAACTCGAAATATTTGAAGGAGTAGTTTTTCTTCATTAATTTGCGTGTCCTTATCTGCTTTTTTTGAGAGTATAACACATATCAGTTTTAAAATCAATAGCCGAACTGTCAAAAAATGAGGCTAAAGTACAAAAAATGCACATTATCTATTGATTTTTTGGTTTTTGTGTGATATTATATTACTAACCTTAAAATCCGTAGCGAAATACGGAAATTCAGATGAAGGAGAGTTTTTATGAACAATCAGAGAGAAAAGCTGAGCTCAAGGCTTGGCTTCATCCTGCTCAGTGCGGGATGCGCGATAGGTCTCGGAAACGTATGGAAGTTCCCGTGGCTTGTCGGTCAGAACGGAGGAGCGTTCTTCGTTCTTATTTATCTTGTATTCCTTATTGCAATGGGCGTACCGATTATGACCATGGAATTTGCGGTCGGTCGTGCGGCTCAGAGATCGCCTGCGAGGATGTACCATGCGGTAACACCTCAGAAGAAGGGCTGGAGAGTTCACGGCTACGCATCACTTATAGGTATCATCATGCTTATGATGTTCTACACAATGGTAGCGGGATGGATGCTCTACTACTTTGTTGAGACGGTCAACGGATGCTTTATCGGTCTTGAGAACGCAGCTGTCGGTGAAAAGTTCGGTGCATTTACAGGTGACTGGCTATCCATGACATTCTATATGGTAGTTGTTACCGTATTATGCTTTGCGATCCTCTCACTCGGTGTACAGAAGGGACTTGAAAAGGTCACAAAGTACATGATGCTCGCGCTTCTTGCCATCATGATATTCCTTGCGGTTTATACCATCTCTCTTGAAGGCGGTATCGAAGGACTTAAATTCTATCTTGTTCCCAATGTTGATTCATTTATGAAGGATCCTCTGACAGTTATAACCAATGCTATGAATCAGTCATTCTTCACTCTCAGTATCGGTATCGGATCTATGGCTATCTTCGGAAGTTACATAGGCAAGGACAGAGCTCTTATGGGTGAGGCTGTCAATGTTGCGGTGCTTGATACATTCGTTGCTATAACCGCAGGTCTTATTATATTCCCTGCGTGCTTCGCACTCAACAACGGAAATGTCGATGCGGGACCTCCCCTTATTTTCATCACACTTTCCAATGTTTTTGCACAGATGGGACCGATCCTCGGCAGAATAGTCGGCGGCTTCTTCTTCCTGTTCCTCTCCTTTGCGGCACTTTCCACCGTTCTTGCGGTATTTGAAGCGATAGTTGCCTGCATCATGGAAATGACAGGCTGGTCAAGAAAGAAGACCTGTTTTATCGGATGCATCGGTATGTGTGTACTTGCTCTTCCCGCTATTCTCGGCTTCAATGTTCTCTCCGGCATTAACCTTATGGGCGTTCCCGGCAAGAACATCATGGACTTTGAGGACTTCATTGTTTCCAACTGCCTCTTGCCTCTCGGCTCACTTGTATTTGTGCTTTACTGCACATGGTCAAAGCACGGCTGGGGCTGGAAGAAATTCACCGAAGAAGCAAACACAGGTAAGGGTCTGAAAGTTCCCTCATGGCTTTACTATTACTGTAAGTTTGCTCTTCCCGTTATCATTCTGTTCCTCTTCGGATTCGGAATATTCTCCATTTACAAAGAACCGATCATGGCTCTGTTTGCATGATGCATAAGGCTTGACCGAATATGAAAACTCCCCGAAAGCGTGTTGCGATCGGGGAGATATTTTTGCTCAATTTAATGCATTCATAACTGCATTTACCTGTACTATCTTAGGCTGGATCTTTACCGCAAGATCGTCGTGGTCGTAAACGCAAAGCCACATACAGCAACCGAATCTCGGACCGAGACGTCTGAGAACATCGCACTTCGTTCCGCAAAGGAACAGGAAGGGGAGATCAAGTTCTCTTTTCAGTCTGTCGATGATCATAAGATTATCTATCTGCTCTGTGTCTGTCTTTGCATCCGTTACTATCTTGCAAATGTCCGCTCCTCTGTCCTTGTGAGCGTTGGCGATCTCCATTACTCTGTCGGAGGGAGTATATTTCAGAACATGGGATGACATAAGTACTTCGCCGCCAAGCTCATGTATCTCTGCGATCAGCTTCTTCTGCTTTTCTATAGCTTCCGGATCGTCGGTAAGCTCACCCTCCGTCTTGCAGAAAAGGTCGCCCATGACATCGGCGATAGTTCCTCCGCATCTTGTCATCTTCTTGAGCTCCTCGGCTATCTCGTCATCTGTGCAGTGAGGAGCTTCCGAATCACGTCTGTAGAATGTGAAATATGTGGGAAGCTCACCTGCGGCATTGAATATCGCTTTATAGCACTCCTCCGTTCTGTATTCCGGAAGCAGCTTTTCAAGCTGGAAGCCGACAGCATCAGCACCTGCGGCACGGGCAAGGGCTATCTCGTCTATTATCTCTTTCGGTGTACGCTTGATTATCATAACGGTCTTTAAAGGCTTGTCATGACCGAGAAATGTTGGTTTCATAATTATCTCCTTACTTATTTTCTTTTGTGAGAGGCGGAGTCTGAGGACCTGTCTTGTTGAACATTACGTTTCTTCCGCCGTCAATAAGGAATGTCGTACCGTTTATAAACGCACCTCTTTCCGAAGCAACGAAAAGAATAACATCAACTATCTCCTGCGGATCTGCGGCTCTGCCCGCCATAGTTTTCATACCTGCCATTCCGGGACGTGTAAGAACGGGACCCGGAGCAACACAGACTGCTCTTATGCCGTAACGCTCACCTTCAATGGCAAGTGATTTTACAACGCCGTTCATAAGTGCGCTCTTTGCCGCGGAATAAGCGAAATGACCGCCTTCCTGACCCGTTATCGAGCCAAGAGTGATGATAACGCCGCCGCATTGCTCTTTCATATGGGGGAACAGAGCGTGATGATAATACATAGCACCCTTGAGATTGAGGTCAATGCCGAAGTCAAGGACTTCTATCGGAGCTTCGTAGAAATGCTTGTCCGACATTCCGCAAAGTCTGAGCTCCGAGCCTCCCGCGCAGGTGACGAGGATATCTACCGCACCGTAGGTTTCTATTGCCTTGTCACAGCTCATTTTTACTTCGTCGTACTTTGTAACGTCTACCTTTACGGCAATGGCTTCACCGCCGTCTTTTTTTATTTCCTCAACAGCATTGTTTATTGCTTCTTCGTTTATGTCAACAAGGACTACCTTTGCGCCTTCCTTTGCAAAGCATTTTGCGGACAGAAGTCCAAGCCCCGAGCCTGCACCTGTTATAAGAGCGACTTTGCCTGTGAAATTTATTTCCATATTCTTCTCCTTATTTATTATATGAGGTCTCCGACGGGTCGCTTCTTGAAAGAAGCTCCGCAAGAACTTTAGATTTGCTTCGCACTCGCTTACGCTCCTGCTGCGCGGGATTTTGCTTTGGCGTTGCAGGTGCAGGCGTTATTGCTCTGCCTCTGTCGGAAACTTCTGATTTGTTACTTTATTTTTTTGCAACGATGCCAAGCAACGGCATCGTCACAAGGGTAGTTTTTACGTATTGTCTCCGACGGGTCGCTTATAAAGAATGCAAGCATTCTTGAAAGAAGCTCCGCAAGAACTTTAAAATGCTACTTCCATCGAAAAACTGCGTAAGGAGCGACAGCGAGTGAAGCAAATATAAAGTTCTTTGCGTCTCTTTCTTTCAAGAAAGAGACCGAGGTGCAGGGCGAGGAGCCCTGCTCGCCGAAGGCATCTCGTTAAAACGTCATAACAACCTTGCCCGCACTCTTGCCGTCACGCAGAAGTGCATGAGCCTCATTTGCTTCTTTTATGGACATTACCTTCCAGATGGTAGGTCTTACTTCACCGGATTCAACCTTCGGCCAGATCTCATCTACGAGCTTTGCAAGGAGTTCTCCCTTGTAGGGTTCCGGCTTGCTTCTGAGAGTGCTTCCGATGAGACGGATATTCTTTACATACATTGTTCTCATGTTGACGCTTGAGATATCACCTGCGAGCGTTGCGATCATTATCCAGCGGCATGCATAGGCACAGTAGGGGAAGCAGTCGCCGACGTTCTGACTTCCGAGGCAGTCTATTGCAAGATTCAGAGGACGTCCCGCATCACATTCCGCCTTGAGAACATCAACTATGCTTTCTTTCGATGTGTCCACAACTACATCTGCTCCGAGATGGGCGATTGATTTTGCCGCTTCTTCGTTAAGTACAGTCGTGATAACTCTGAGACCGAATGCTTTTGCCATCGGGATTACCACGCTTGCAAGTCCGGATGCTCCTGCGTGCATAAGGAAGTTCATACCCGGCTTTGCACCGCCCTCAATAAACAGGTTGAGATATGCCGTTGCGAATGCTTCGGGAAGTGCCGCCGCATCCGTAAGGGAAAGTCCTTTGGGTACGGGCATGAGCATAAAGGAGGGAACTGCGACATATTCCGCATAGCCGCCTCCGCCCAGGAGTGCACAAACTTCGTCACCGATCTTCCATTTACCTTCGGCTTTTGCCTCGTCGGAAAGTGCCTCAATTACACCGGAGATCTCAAGTCCCGGCCAGTCGGGACATCCGGGAGGAGGCGGATAGCATCCGTCAACCTGCATAAGGTCTGCTCTGTTTACCGCTGCGGCGTGTACCTTGACAAGGACTTCGCCCGCTTTGAGTATCGGATCGGCTACGTCTGTCCATTTAAGTGTTTTTTCTTCTGTTATTACTACTGCTTTCATGTCTTTATTCCTTTCATGATATCAATTCATCTCTGTGATTTTATTATAGCATATTGACAATCGGAATTAAAACTGATATAATACCAAAAAACAGAACTATTCTATCGTTTTTGAGGTGATACAATGGCTGATATATCCGCTTCTTCAAGGCTTGCTTTTTTTCGTGTGTCTGTACATGAACACGGTGAGAGCGTTTTTGATGCAAGTTGTGAGCCGAGACCGCGTTTCTGTATGGGGCTTTTGCTTGCGGGGAAAGCCGAATTCCGTGATTGTGGCGGAAGCGGTGAATCCTTTATGCTGTCCCCCGGTGAGATGGTCTTTGTGCCGATAACCACAAGGTATGTTTCCCATTGGATGGGCGAGCCGAATGTAAAGTACATAAGCATACACTTTGATTTTGAATATCCCGGTATATTTACAAGACACAGGAATTTCAAGCTTCAGAAGTATGTACCAGAAGATCCCAAGGCACTTATATCGGAATTTGAATATATGAAAGAGCATTATGAGGATACCGAGGAATTGCAGCTTGATGTATTGTCAAGATTCTTTGGAGTATTAAGTACAATCCTACCAAAGCTTGAAGCGGGAAAAGCAAAACAGATAGATGAGAGACTGTCAAGGGCGGTTGCATACATTGAGAAAAATTTCGCTCAGGATATATCCGTGGATCGTCTTGCAGCCGTTTGCAATATGAGCAGCTCAAGATTTTTTCCCACCTTTAAGGCGGCACTCGGTGTTACACCGATAGACTATCTTAACCACTTCCGAATAAACCGTGCCATGGCTATGCTTATAAATGATGACAGCATGAGCATCGAGAGTATCAGCGGTGCTGTGGGATTTGAATCATCCACATATTTCAGGCGTGTTTTCAAACGGATAACAGGGAAGAGTCCAAAGGAGTACAGGAAGATATCCGCAGAGATATGACGGAAGAATTACCAATGAATATTTTATAAAAGAATACCACCGAGGATATTTAAGTCTCCCCGGTGGTAAGTGTTTTATTTACACAGAATATCTATTATTTTCATACAAAGCGGCATGGTTGCGATCGACATGAGTATGGATACAAAAGCGATGGACGCTCCCAGTTTGTAGTTGCCGCCGACCATCTTCGGAAATACCACCGTATTTAATCCGCATGGCACAAGGAACAGCATGGATATCGGAATCACAAAATCTCTCGGAAGTATCTGCGAAAGGATGCATATTACGGCAAGAGGGAACACAAGAAGCTTTACAGCCGATACGATATATACCCGTTTGTCGGATATCATTTCCTTTATCGGGAACTCCGCAACGGTTATACCTGCAAGTATCATGCTTACCGGTGCCATACATTTTGCGGCATCGTTTACGACTTTATCTACAACGCCAAGTGCAAGCTCGGGTGCACTCATACTTGCAAATGCCGCAGATTCGCTTGCCGAGGGGAGAGTCGGAAGCGATATACCTGTTATTCCGAAGATACATCCTATGAGGATACCGACAAAAATGGGATTTATCATTCGTTTTGGCGATATCTTGCCGAAGCCCATGAGCATTCTGTAGCCTTCCGTGTAAACGTATATGGAGAAGGGAAGTGCCGCAAACATCATATCGCTCATTGTCGCAGTACCGTATATGCTTTCACACATTGCGTAGCCTATGTAACCGTAGTTTGATATCAGTACCGAATATTTTATGATAGCTGTATCTTTTTTTGCAAATATCGGGACTATAATACTGACGATGGCTACCGATATAACAAGTATTATAAGCGATGCGACAAGTATCGGATACTTTGCGGTGAGATACTCTTTGTTGAAGGTGGAAGAGAAGCCGAGGAACATCTTGCAGGGAAGAAATACCCACACCAGAAGTGCCGAAAGTATCTTTGCGTGTTCCGAATTCAGTTTTTTGAGCTTTGTAAGGACATAGCCTATTACCACAAAAAGCAGAAGATTTGCTATACTTGTAAGGATAACCGCCATTTTAATCGTTTCCTTTCGATGTTTTGAAAAACCAACGTGTATTATATCTCAACGCGTCACATTTGTAAATAGAAAAAACAGAACTGTATGGAATTTTCAAAACTCGACTTGACAGAATTTTGTATTTATGTTAAAATTTTTCGGGTGATGCTATGTTTGAGAATATAGAAAATCTGAAACTTCTGAGTATATATGAAGGAATATCCGCACCGAGTGCGAGCTTTGTCAACAAACCGTCACATTATATGGTATATAAGCTTTATGGCGACAGTGAGTATCATTTCGGAAAGGAAGCTCCTTTGAGGATAAACGCCGGAAAGGTGGTCTTTATCCCGAAGGGCTCGGATTATTATGTGAAGAAGCTTTCGGAAGGAGAGAGCAAATATATAGCCGTAAGATTTGAAGCTGACGGAGTGCAGGAAAACGGGCTTCTGTATGAATGTATCCCGACAGAGCCGGTAAATCTTGAGGATATCTTCAGAACGCTCAATTCTCTCTGGCTTTTCAGAACCAATGCAAAAAAACACAAGTGCTATTCGATATTTTACGGACTGTTATCCGCTTTTGCCAAGGATGACGGACATGAGTATATAGGTCACGGTGCGAGAATGATGCTTTCCGAGGGGATGAGCTATCTTGAAGATCATATTTTCGATTGCGATCTTTCCGTTGAGAGCATTATTGAACGGTGCGGTGTTTCGGGGACATATTTCAGAAGGTGTTTTCTTAAGGCTTACGGCATATCACCTAAGGAGTACATCTGCGAAAAGCGTCTTCTTCATGCAAGGAGCATACTCGACGGCGGAGATTTCGGAAGCATAGGTGATGTTGCAAGAGCTGTCGGCTTTGAGGATGCTTTGTATTTCGGAAAGGTGTTCAAGAAGAAATACGGCGTTTCACCGACCGGTTATATAGGTTGATCTATGTAAAAATATTCCGGTTGCTATTGACTTTCGTAAAATCGGTGGTATAATAAATTAACCATATAAATGAAACGGAGAATCTATCATGACAGATTTCAAAAATTCCATAAGTTTTCTTGACAGCTTTCTTGAAATGGGCGTGCCCGGATACGACTGTATAGCATACTATAACGGCAAGGAAGTATTCCGCCATATGAACGGCTATTCCGACCTTGAGACAAAGACACCCGTTATGGGAAATGAGATGTACAATATCTACTCCTGCTCAAAGCCTATAACCTGTGCTGCGGCACTTCAGCTCTTTGAAAAGGGCAAGTTCGAGCTTGATGACGAGCTTTCAACGTACATTCCCGAATTCAAGGATATGACAGTCAGAACGGAAGAAGGTATCGTGAAAGCTGTAAGACCGATAAGGATACGCAATCTTTTCACGATGACCGCGGGATTCTCATATGATCTCCATTCCCCCGGACTTGAAGAAGCACGCAAGGCAACAGACGGAAGATGTCCGACAGTTGAGACCATAAAGTATCTGGCAAAGGATCCGCTTATCTATCAGCCCGGTGACAAATATCAGTACAGCCTTGCGCATGACGTTATTGCGGCACTTGTAGAGGTGCTTGCGGAGGAACGCTTTGAGGACTATGTAAAGAAGAACATATTTGACGTTCTCGGTATGGAGCACACAACCTACAACAGAGATAAGTTTGACGATTCTCTCTTTGCATCGCAGTACAGATTCGACAACGAAAAGAAGTGTCCCGTAAATGTAGGTAAAAAGATTCAGGGCTACAGACTGGGAAGCGAATATGACAGCGGTGGTGCGGGAGCAAGCTCCACTACCGAGGATTACATAAGATTCCTTGAAGGTATGCGTACCTGCAAGATTTTAAAGCCCGTAACACTTGAGATGATGAACTCACCTCAGCTCACCCCCAAGCAGATGCCCACATATTCCGGTGAAGACGACATCATGACATACGGACTCGGTGTACGTACCTCCAAGGATAAGACAAAGATCACCGAATTCGGCTGGGGAGGTGCTGCAGCCTCTGCTCTTTCAATTGACAGAGTAAAGGGACTTACGGTATTCCTTGCAAAGCATCTTCTCAACTCTCCGTCACAAAGTGTAAGACAGCAGATAAGAGCAAGACTTTGTGAAGATCTCGGTATCTGACAGCTGTAAATCTTTAAAACGAAAATATCCTCCCGCAGCGACAGTCGTTGTGGGAGGATTTTTGATTATTCACGAACATCCCAGGGGGTAAGCATCCCTGTTATAGGCTCGTTCTTTGTTCCGTTTTTGGTGAGGAATATAAGACCGACACGTCTGCCCTTTGCGGCTATGTCGTCAAGGATATTCTCAAGCTCATCGACATATGTGTCGCTTTTGACAAAGATATAGTCCTCTTTTTCTCTGCCGTCGAGCTTTGTGTAATCGGAAATTTCCGCAAAGGTAAGCTCCGGCTTTGAAGAAAGGGCACAGGCACTGTGTTCCGCTACAAATGTGAAAATAGAGTTCCTGCTGAATACGCCGACCACACGGTGATTTGCAACTATCGGTATGTGTGTGTAGTTCCTTTCGTGCATGGTCTTTATAGTCGGATTTACCTTGGCGGAAGGAGTGCGCCTACAGATGTCGGCAAATCTTATTGCAATATCCCTGCACTTTTTTCTGCCGTTTACGGCGTTGATAAGAGCGTCCATGAATGTAAGGACCTGCTCCGAAGGCTGTACCGCATATTCACCGATTATCTTGCGGTTGTGTGAGAGAAGGTTGCGTATGTCCGAAAGATAATCTATGTCGGCACTGTATTTTGAGAATCGCTTTTGCTTTTTTAGAAATGAAACGGCTGATTCGTATTTTCCCAGCTTGTAAGCATATCTTACCGCCACTTCCAGCTCTCTGTATTTGTCCAGAAATCTATCTGTAATGGTCATTATATATCCTTTCCGTGGTACTGTAATTGTCATGCTGACCGCAAGTGTGATACTGCGGTGGTGATCTTGATTTTCATTATAGCATATATTTGTGAAAATTAATCGAAAAAATGTGGAATATTTATAAAAGTCACGGTAAAAGGACATAGGTATGTCTTATTGCTGTGCTATAATCACAATATAAACTCGTGAAAATGTGAGGTAATTATGGAGAAGAAGAACACATCCGCAAAGTATGAGCGTCTGCTTGAGCTGTTTTTCAGGGCAATAAGAGGGGAGAGTCTGAGCATTTCGGGAATTGCCGCTGAATACGGAGTATCGACTAAAAGCGTCACAAGGTCGATGAACGAGCTGAAGATATTTCTTGCCGAGCACAGGGAACTTGTCGGAAATGCGGAGCTTGTCTATTCATACGGCGACAGGTGCTACAGGCTTGAGATGGATGAGTTTCTTACAAATAAAGAGCTTTTCGCACTCGTTGAGGTTCTTATCGGTGCAAGAGCCTTTTCAAAAGAAGAGCTTCTGAAGCTCACAGGGAAGCTTAAACGATTCTCAACGCGCCGTGACAGAGAGAAGCTTATAAGCCTTATCGGTAAAGAGATAATGGAATATCCGGAGGTGCGTCACGATTGTGAAAGCGTAACGGACAGGCTCTGGCAGATAGTTGACTGCATTTACGAAAAGCGCGAGATAAGCATCGACTACTACAAGATGGACAGGAGCTTTGTTACCCACAGGCTAAGACCGGCATCAGTGATGTTTACGGATTACTATTTTTATCTCATAGCCTTCAAGACGGACGGGAACACGGAAAGACCGCTTTATTTCAGGATAGACAGAATAAAGGATATGGTGGAGCACAGAGAGAACACAGGAAGCAGAGGTTCTGATTTTGACGAAGGTCTGCTTCGCCGCAGAAGTTTGTTCATGTGGCCGGGAGGACTTCGCAGATTCAGATTTGAATTTTCCGGACCTTCCCTTCAGGCTGTACTTGACAAGCTTCCGACGGCGGTCGTTGTGGACAGATACGATGGAAAATATCTTATCGAAGCTGAAACATACGGCGACGGCATCATCATGTGGCTGTTAAGTCAGAGAAGCTGGGTGAGAGTGACAGAGCCCGAAGAATTCGTACTGCAGATGAAGAACGAAATAAAAAAGATGCTGGATAACTATGATTGACAATAATTCCGGGGACGATGAAACATCCCCGGAACTTTTCTGTTATATTTTGTTTTTTGTCCTGTCGCGGTATTCCTTGGGAGAAAGTCCGAATCTTTTGGTGAACAGACCGTAAAAATGAGGGATGCTTGCATATCCGCATTCTATTGCCGTCTCGGATACGGTAAGATCTCCGGAGGTAAGAAGATTTGCGGCGTATTTAAGCCTTAGCTCCGACACATATGTGTTTGGCGAGATGCCGTAGTGCTTTTTCATCATTCTTGTACAATGCTCTCTGCTTCTGCCGCATATCTCGTAAAAGCGTTCCGTACCCTGTGTGAAGTTTTTGGGAAGATTCATTTTTTCACGGGCATATTCCAGCCATAGCGGGATATTATTTTTTGCGGTAACGCTGTCTGCATGATACTTTGCAAAGATATCTGTTATAAGAAGTTTGGTTTCTGTCAGGAAACGGTCTTCGTCTCCGTTAAGCATAAGGAAAAGCGTGGAGAATTTTGCATCAAGAGCTTCCTTTTCCACTTTATCGGGATGAAGCGTCGGCGGCATAGGTGAGGTGAAAAGCGACTCGGACAAGAACCCCTTGCCAAGAAAGGCGAACAGCTCATCGGTTATGCTTGTATCCAGCAAAAGAGTATAGTATTCAAAGGTATCACCCACAAAATCCGAATAAGTGTGTATGTCGGTATTGCGTATGAAATACAGATCACCGGTATTCATCGGAACTATGCTTCCGTTTATGTAATGGTTTGCATGACCGTTGACCACAAGTACAATCTCGTGGAATTCGTGGTCATGCATGGGAAATTCATGCTTCGGCTTGTTGTAGCGCATATGGACACCTACGCTTGTCGGTATATTGTCCGTACATAAAAGATGAATGTGTGACACGTGAGCCTCCGTAAGGATCTGATAATACGTTTATTATATCATGCATATATAAAAAGGTCAAGCTAAAGTCATAAACATTTCCACATAAAAATACGCCCCACGTTCTTTTATGATCGTGAGGCATTCTTTTTATTTGCTGTTTTCTCTGTAAGAGGAAGGAGTCATGCGGTATTTTGCCTTGAAGCTGCGGTGGAAGTGTTCCGTAGTGTTGTAACCGCATTTTGAGGCAATATCCTGAACGGATTGGTCGGTGTGCTTGAGAAGGTCACAGGCTCTTTCAAGGCGGATGTTGGAAAGTAATTTGGAAAAGCCGAGACCTGTACGCTGTTTTATCAGCTTTGATGCATATGAGAACGAATAATTGAATTTTAAAGCCACATCCTCAAGTGTCACTGTCTTGAAGTTTTCGGATATATATCCGATTATGTCATTTGTGGATGAAGAATTGCCCGTGAAGGAGGTGGAAAAAGAAAGGGTATACCTTTTCGGATTCAGCATTTCGGCGATGAATGCACGACCAAGATGGAAAAGCAAAGAGTCCTCTTCACTTTTTATCTCTGTACCTGCGGAATGTGTGGAATAAAACAAGAGCTTTGCTATCCACTCGCTGACACCGGGATCGCTGCAGCGGAAAAAGGCGAATTTTCTGTGACTTTCACCTCTTGCGATATTGTTTATAAATCTTGTAAAGCTCTCGTTTGAAGTGTCCGGAAAGAACTCTTTTATCGCGTGTACATTTATAAAAAGGTGGATGGCGTAGCTGTTTTTTCTGCTTTCGATATCACGCTGAATTATATCCATGGAGTGAAAGACAAGAGGAGGCATTATGCAGATATCTCCCTTGTGCATAACTATTTCCTGCCCCTCTATGATGTTTATGAAGTCACCCTCAAGTATGTAGTTGATCTCCATAAATCTGTGCGAGTGATAATTTGGGGTGGAGAATCTGTTGTGCGACATGGTCGTGAGCTTTTTTTGACCGAGAAACCTATCCGGCACAAAGATGTCGGAAATGTAGTCGGATTTGCTGTCGTCTTCATGCTCCTTCAGATACTTCTCGTATATCGGAATGTGGATCTTCTCCTGCTCCGACAGATTTTTGATTCTTTCAATATATTCACGAAATGAGGTCATTTTCTCTCTCCGCTATATTTCTTTTTATCTTATATTATAGTCAAATGACAAAAAAAGTCAATAGTTTTTTTGAAAAATGCAAAAAAGGAGCACGTTTTTTAAACGTACTCCGTATTATCACATACTGCCTATCTTTCTGAATTTGTTGTATCTTTCGTCAAGGAGCTGCTTTCCCGGGAGCTTTTGCTTTTTTGATATCTCGGATACGAGCACCTTTTTAAGCTCGGAGCAGACCTCGTCCTGCGTTCTGTTTTCTTCCTTTATCACTTCTTCCACTACTTCGTATCCGTAAAGATCGTGGGAGGTGAGTCTGAGAACATCCGCTGCCATGGCAGCTTTTGCAGCATCCTTCCAGAGAATGGTCGCACAGCCCTCCGGTGATATTACCGAGTATATGGCGTTCTCAAACATTATGGCTGTATCGCATACTCCCAGAGCCAGTGCACCGCCGCTTCCGCCTTCGCCTACTATAACGGAGATTATCGGAACTTTTATGCCCATCATTTCAAAAAGATTTTCCGCTATCGCTTCTCCCTGACCTCTTTCTTCAGCACCGATTCCCGGATATGCTCCGGAGCTTCCGATGAAGCATATTATCGGGCGTCGGAATTTTTCCGCTTCCTTCATAAGGCGAAGTGCTTTTCTGTAGCCTTCGGGAGAAGGACAGCCGAAATGTCTTTTCATTCTGTCTGCGATATCCGAGCCGCGTTCCATTGCAATGACGGTTACGGGCGTATCTCCGAGGAAGCCTATACCTCCGACTATCGCACCGTCATCACCGTAGCGTCTGTCTCCGTGAAGCTCCACGAAATCGTCTATCATCCTTGAGATGTAGTATCCGCCCATGGGACGGTTGCCGGAGCGAGCCGCCCGAACTCTTTCATAGGCTGTTACTTTACTTGCAGATGTCATGTTTACGCTCCTTTCACCTTGGCTGTATTTTTCTTTTTATGGATGGAAAGAAGCTTTCCGACAGTATATTTCATTCTCGGTCTTTCTTCTATCATGTCTATAAATCCGTGTTCCAGGAGAAACTCGGCTCTCTGGAAGCCATTGGGGAGCTTTTCGCCTGTGGTCTGCTCTATTACTCTCTGACCTGCAAATCCGATGAGTGCCCCGGGCTCTGCTATTATGATGTCACCCTGCATTGCAAAGCTCGCCGTAACACCGCCCGTTGTCGGATCGGTAAGTATTGCGATATAAAGATTTCCGCTTTCGCTGTGGCGTTTTGCCGCACCGCTGACCTTTGCCATCTGCATAAGGGATAGTATGCCCTCCTGCATTCTTGCGCCTCCCGATGTACAGAAGCCGACTACGGGAAGATCCTCTTTTGCGGCAAGCTCGAAAAGCCTTGTGATCTTTTCACCGACGATGGTTCCCATACTGCCCATCATGAAGTTTGAATCCATGACAAACATTGCACATTTATTGCCGTCTATCGTGCATTTTCCGCATACGACACCTTCGGTAAGTCCGGATGTCTTTTTCGCCTTTTCAAGCTTTTCATCGTATTCGGGAAAGTCAATTATGTTTTTCGATGCAAGATCGGCGTAAAGCTCCTCAAAGCTGCCTTGGTCTGCCGTTGCATTTATCCTTGCTTTTGCCGACATTCTGAGGTATTCGCCGCATTCCGGACAAATACAGAGATTTTCGTACAGCTCGGAATTTTGTATCTCTGTGCCACACTTTTTGCATGGAGTTTTCGGAATGGCGTTTTCTTCCGACTTGCTTATGCCGAGTTTTTTAAGTATTTCCACTTGTATTCCTCCGTTATTTTTTCTTGGTTATGGCAAAGGAGAATTCGGCTGTGACGCAGACCTTTCCGTTTACACTGCCCGTACCCTTTGCAAAATAGAATGGCTCGAGGATCCTTGTTATCTCACATTTTGTTTCAAAGGTGTCGCCCGGTCTTACCGGGTTTTTGAATTTTACCTTGTCAAGTCCCGTAAAGAAGGGGAGAGCATCTTTTTCCATCTTGTCGCCGAGGGATACACTTACAGTCTGGGCGAGTATCTCACATTGAATAACACCCGGAACGATTGGCTCATTGGGAAAATGTCCCTTGAGAAACCACTCGTCTCCCGTAATATGGAGCTTTCCGTAGGCGATACCGTCTATAAGCTCTGCCTCGTCAAGAAGGAGCATATTGTCTCTGTGGGGGAGTATGTTCTTAAGTTCTTCTCTGTTCATCTTCTCACCTTATATCTTTCTGAAGCCTATGCAGGCATTGTGACCGCCAAAGCCGAGGGAGGTGGACATAGAGAGCTCAATGTCCGCTTTGACAGCCTTGTTGGGAGTGTAATCAAGATCACATTCTTCGTCTTTTTCGCAATATCCTATGGTAGGAGGAACGATGCCGTCACGAAGTGCAAGTATCGCGGCAATGGCTTCAACCGCACCCGCAGCACCGAGAAGGTGACCTGTCATAGACTTTGTACTGCTTATGTGTACATCATATGCCTTTTCTCCGAAGACGGTCTTTATTGCCTTTGTTTCTGTTTTATCGTTGAGAGGCGTACTTGTGCCGTGTGCATTGATGTATATCTTGGAGCAGTCTTGGATTCCGCATTCCTTGTAACACTCTGCGATGGCACGTGCGGATTGAGTTGCCTCCGAATCCGGTGCTGTTACATGGAATGCATCGCAGGTAGAGCCGTAGCCGACGATCTCGGCGTATATCTTTGCGCCTCTCGCCTTTGCGTGTTCGTATTCTTCAAGTATCAGTGCGCCTGCACCTTCACCCATGATAAAGCCCGAACGTCTCTTGTCGAAGGGACAGCAAGCAGCCTTGGGATCGGGATTTTCGGTAAGTGCCGTACAGTTTGTAAAGCCTGCAATTGCAAGGGGGGAAACGGAAGCATCAACACCGCCGGCGATTATCGCATCGGCATAGCCGCCTCTTATTGTGCGAAGTGCTTCACCGATGGCGGTAGTACCTGTTGCGCAAGCCGTCGTGACGCAAACACATGGACCTTTTGCACCGAATTTTATCGCAATATTGCCTGCACCGATATTTGATATCATTTTGGGGATAAACAGGGGGGATACACGTCCCGGACCTTTTTCACGAAGTGTGTCGCATTCCGAAACGAATGTATCAAAGCCTCCGATGCCGGAACCGTAATATACACCGAAGCGTTCCGGATCGACATTATCCTTTATTCCGCTGTCCTCAACCGCCTGTGATGCCGCACCGAGAGCGAACTGTACGAATTTGTCACTTCTTCTTATCTCGCTCTTTTCCATATACTGTGCAGGATCGTAGTCCTTGACCTGTGCCGCTATCTTTACCTTGAGGTCACTTGTATCAAAGCTCGTGATTATATCTATACCGCATACGCCGTTTTTAAGGCTGTCCCAGAAGGATTCAACAGTATTTCCGACGGGGGTAACACATCCCATTCCTGTAATTACAACTCTTTTCATTGTATATGTTTTCCTTTCGTAATTCTTTCTTACATGGCAAGTCCGCCGTCGCAGCGTATAACTTCACCTGTGATGTAATCCGCCATGTCGGATGCAAGAAACGCTGCGAGATTTGCTACGTCATCGGGAGTTCCGAGACGTTTTTTGGGTATCTGTGAGAGGTATGCTTCCTTGTCAAGCTCCTTTGTCATGTGAGTCTCGATAAATCCGGGAGCTATAGCATTGCAGGTCACGTTTTTGGGTGCAAATTCTCTTGCGGTGACCTTTGTGAGAGCAATGATACCTGCCTTTGATGCGGCGTAGTTTGCCTGTCCCGCAGTACCGAGAAGTCCGGACACGGAGGCGATGTTTATTACTTTGCCGTATTTCTTTTTGATGAATGTTCTGCCGCACGCTTTTATCATGTTGAATGCACCCTTGAGGTTGGTATTGATGACGGCATCGAATTCCTCCTCAGGCATTGTCATGATGAGATTGTCACGGGTGATACCTGCGTTGTTTACGAGAATGTCAGGTGCACCGAGGTCCTCGGTCATCTTTGCGACAGTGTCCTTGCAGGCTGTTGATGATGTCACGTTAC
>SVQR01000221.1 GCA_015065225.1 Oscillospiraceae bacterium
ACTATAGCTCTCTACTATATATCCGAAACAGACGCCGAGGGCAATCAGGAGGACAGAACAGAGCTTCGTGTAACAGAGGTAAAATCCGACGGAACAAAAACGGAAAATGTCTATGATGCAAAGCTCTACGGCTCATACAAGTGTGACCTTATTGCCGACGAATATCATATGCACGGCTGGGACACTATGAGAAATACAATCTCCGAGGATGGTTTGCTCGTTGCGGTAAAATTCAAAACCGGTACCGGATATATCCGTGTCTCCAACGAGTGTATGCCCGAGAACGGCAGAGAAGGTATGGAAAAGATCCGCGAAATTCTTGAAGGCTATAAAACAGAATAGTATACACATCAAAGCAAAAAGTCCTCGGATCACTCCGGGGACTTTCGTTATATATATTCAGTTTTCCGATGCATCGGTTTCGTTTGAAAGACCGGCATAATAAAGAAGTTGTTTTTTTGAGGAAACCCCCAGCTTCTGATAGATGTTCTTGTTGTGGAATTTAAGGGTGTTTTCCTTTATCCCCATGGTTTCCATGGTTTCCTGTGTGTTTTTTCCGGAAACATAGAGATCGAATATTTTTCTTTCGGTTGCCGTCAAAAGAGGGATGCCGTTGCAGAAATGCTGATATTTGTCTATCGGCTCCTCGGTTAGCTCTTCGGTTTCCTCTTTGATTACCGCATTTGCTGTCGCAGATTCCGAGCCGGATGTCTCTTTTTCGGTTTCGGGAACAGGTTCCTGTTCTACACTTTGTGTTGTTGCGACAGAATCCTCCGATCCGGACTTTGCCGTATACTCCTGAACCTGAAGCATTATGTACAGCATAAGCAAAAACAACTCGGTTATAATGTAGGAAATTGAAAGAAACTCAAATTCAATGTCAATGATCTGCTCGATTCCCCATACTGCGATGTTGCCCAGTGTAACAGACGCAAGAAGTGTTGCGTGGGAAGCCGAGGTTATTCTTCTTTTGAACATTGCATATATGATAATTCCTATCATTATTGCAAAATACAAAAGCAGATACAGTGCATAGACTCTGTGAAGCGGACCGTATTCCTTGACAAGCGTTGTAAGACCGTCGGTTATGTCTATCGTTACCGATTTGTAATAACAATCAAGGTATCCCGGTGTTGCCGCAATAAGAAAGACGATGCAGGTTATAGGCAAAAGCATTGCCGTTGCAGCCTTTCTGTAGCCTGTCTTACAGACATTCATTATTGTCATAAGTATACACAGCGGCAGAAGTGACGAGCCGAGGTATGCTATTCTGTTGGCAAGAAGAGCTTCGCCAAGAGTTTTTGAAATGGACAGACACAAATATCCGCCGTTTACTATAAATACCGAGAAATACAGAAGTAACATCCATATTTCCTTTTTCTTCATTGCACAGCAGTATCCTATCGCAAGAAGAAGCGACAATACGGTGGTTGCCGCATAAATAATTGATATACTTGCCATTATTTCACCTTTATTCTTCCCCGTTAAGTACCCATTTTTCGTCATAGCCGAATTCAAGGGCAATGAGTTTTGCAAGAGCAGGAGATATTTTTTTGTTGACATTCTCACGTGAACGTCCGTTGGTCGTGAGAATATAGATATAATTCTCGGTAACACCGAGACGTGATGCAAATTCGCGCTTTGTGATTTTTTGTTCGCTTATTATTTTGTTCAGCCGGTCGGCGAGAGTCATTATATTTTACCTCCGTTTTCCTGCGTATAAAGTGCAGCGTATCTCAGCATTTGTTTTCTGGAGGAAACACCCAGCTTTTCGTAAATGTTGCTGTTGTGGAACTTCAGAGTGCTTTCCTTGATGCCTGTTGCCTCTATAATTTCTTTAGCTGTTTTACCTGCAAGATACATCTCGAAAATATTGCGTTCGGATTTTGTCAGCATCTTTATGCCTATGACAAAATTTTCGTAATCATCGGGATTTATCTCATTCTTGCGGGAATATGATAATTTCTCAATCTCTCCCTGTACCCTTGCAAGCTCGGTTTCAGCTTTTTCCTTTTCCTCCGAAAGCTCCTCGTAGGCGATTTCGTATTCCTTATCCTTTTCCGAAAGAAAATCGAAAAGGTCGCTGATCTCCGAAAGCCTTGAATCGGATTCGGAATGCTCAAATCTTCTTATTTGTTCAAGACCTTCCATTATCGGCTTCATAAAGCGCTTGCTCAGGATACGGCAAAGGGATATTGCAAAAGAGGAAAGAAGTATTAAGAATACAACGATTTGAACGGTATTTGTGGAAACGGCCTTGTCGAAATCTTTTTTCGGCATCATAACAAGAAGCATATGTTTTTCTTCTGTATCGTATTCCAGAGAGCTTTCAAGTCCTACATATGCTTCGTTTTCTGTTTCAAACACAAAAAGCCCGTGGTCACCCTTGCTGATATTTACGATACCTGCGGGAGGCAGAAAATACCCGTCCTCGGTGCCGCATATCATCGCATTATCGGCGTTTATATTATCTTGTGAAGGAAGCCACAGACACATAAGATGCTCAAGTGTTGCAGACTGTGCGTGTTTCATCTTGAATGCGTGCTCGCTTATCTCAAAGCCGCATACGCCTATGACCTTTCCGTTGCTTCTGCGAATCGGCACAGTCATAAGAGTTGCCTTTTCGCTTGTCCCCGGAATAGTTACAATGTTTGTAAAGCTATATGCCGTTTCAAGAGGAATGTCCGGAGATGTTCTCATTATCTCGTCATAATTCGGAAACAGCCTTGTATCAAACTCAAGCTGCCACTTTCTGTGAGGCATGACCGATGCTTCCTTTCCTATAGCGGCATCACCTCTGAAAAGAAGAAGTGTTTCGTCGGATAAGTTCTGTGAGCCACGCTGAACATAAAGACCGGATCTTGAATGTCCTTCCTTGTTTGAATTGCTGTTTACGGTAGTATCTAGCATAATGAAAATGCCCGAGCTTTCGGTTTTGAGGATTTCTTCCGTCAAAAGCTCAAGAAGTATCTTCTGGATTCCGGCAATATGTTCGGGAGAGTCATCAAGATCTTCAAAATCAATTCCGTTGGTTCTCAGATAGTATGAAAGTACTCTTGATGTATCTACTGAAAGGTTTGCCCCCCTCATTGCAAGCTCCTCGTGATGTGAGGTGATATCCTTTTCAAAGACCTCCATCTGAAGCTGTAAAGTGTTTGAAATGGTGTCGGAGGGCTTTGCAAAGGTTCCGAGCATGATCATTCCAAAGGCGATTACAACGAGTATTACGACAGTCAGAATCATCATATATCCGAACAAACTGTCTCTCATTTTCAGCTTCCCTTTGGGAAGAAACTTGGAAAAAAGCATATTCTCCTCCGCTTAGTTTACAGAATTTAATTTACCGAAGTAAACATTTCCCATATAGCTTCCGCAAAAGCTTCGGGACTTTCATATGTTTCGGGATTACGCTGCCCGATACGGACATTACCGTAAAAATCATATACTTTGGTGTAATAACCGGGGAAATTAGGCTCGGTTACGGCAGTACAATTCTCTGCTGTATGTCCGAGTACTTCATAAAGACTTTCGTAACCCGCATCTTTGAATTCATAAGTATTTATTTTGCTGAATGAATCTTTTCTTACAGGCATATATCCCGTTTCCGCAACAAATGCAAGATTTCTGTCGCTCTCGGTGAGCCATTTTGCAAAAGCGGCTGCAGCCTCAGCCTTTTGAGTTGTTGTTTTGTAACAAGCAAGTCCGACACCTGCCTGAGTAACAAGATTCTTTCCGTTTCCTGCCTGCGGAAGCGGAAGCACTTTAAGATTCATAGGCTCGTTTGTATTGTCGGGGTATGTAATTGTATCATTATAGTAAAGAATTGAAGCACTTGAGCCGATACCGCAGGCAACCTCACCTGTCATAACCTGGGTGTTTGAATAAAGGTCGGATACCATAATGTGTCCCTTGGATATGGAAGAAGCGAACTTCATAAAGCAGTCCTTAAAGGTTTCATTTGAGTAGTCGTACCAGCCGTCCTTATAAAAATCGTCAACACCCAGCGACATTGCGTAAAGCTCGATACAACGCAAAGGATAGTCTACCGCACA
>SVQR01000025.1 GCA_015065225.1 Oscillospiraceae bacterium
TTCAATATCAAACGACCGTATGAGTGCGGATCTTATCGGAATAGGCTGCGGTGTTGCTTCGGGCTTTACATATGCGTTGTATTCCATATTTGCAAACGACCTTTTGAAGAGAAACAGCTCCACTACGGTTGTGATGTATACTTATATTTCAGCGGCGATCTCATCCTATTTGATTGTATCTCCCATAGAAACGGCAAGGATAACGATAGAGAGCGGAATGGTGATCCATGCAATACTTTTCGGTATTATCTGCTCGGCTCTCGCTCACGGACTTTACAGTTACGGTATGAAATATACCGAGACATCGCTTGCGGCGATACTTGCGACACTTGAGCTGGTTATGGCTTCTATTGTCGGGTTCTTGATATACGGTCAGTATCTTGCGTGGTACAATTATATCGGAATTGCACTCGTTATGGCTGCTGTGGTGCTTCTGAATGTGAAGTTAGGGAATAAAGCATTGGTGAAATCAAAAACTGCAAAAGAACAATTATAATTACAGGTCTTCGGTGATCCTTAAAGCGGATGCCGGAGATCTTTTTGTACTGTTCGAAAATGTTGTTTCTTAGAATGAAGCATTATATGTATTGTATATAATTTTGATTTTTTTTGTTTCGGACTATTGACAAATCCTGCATTTTGTTTTATACTGTTGTACAAGTATAAGTGTCTTTATACCGGCTTGGGATGAAGACTGATTACTAATCTATTTTTCAAGGAGGTTCTCTATGAAGATCAAGAGAATTCTTGCGGCGGTACTTTCCGTGCTCATGCTTAGTACGATGTTTGTATTTACCGCAAGTGCGGAAACTACTCCGGTCTATGTCATGAAGGCACATAACGGCGATGGTTTTTCCGGCGAAGCAGTAACAGGCACAAAGACCTATGATGCTGAAAATGACGTAGTGTACTATCACTATGTTCCCAAGGACAGTGCTGACTGGATGCACTTCGGATGGCACGGTGCTACAGGTGCGTTCACATGGTCAGCTCCCATGACAGTGGGGATGATCGTGCGTACCAACAAAGAAGGCGGCGTTCCTTCCATCAGACTTTGTGACAGAAGTGACAATGCAAACAAGCTCACTATCAATAAAAAGGCTGATGCACTCAAGGGTGACGGCACATGGGAAGTAGTATGGTTCCCCGCAGTTACACAGGCAGACATGGACAATGTTGCAAATGAAACCGTTAAGTTCGACGGTCTCACACACGTTCAGTGCTTTGCAATAGGCGAAAACCTTGTCGGTAATCAGCATCTTGATTCCGATGTTTACTTCGATGTTGCAGGTTATGCGTTCTTCAACGACACGCTTGAAAACCTTGCAGACGTTGATCTCTACGAAGCTATCGGTGTGGGTGCTCCCGACATCACACTTTCCTTTGATGCACAGAACGGCACCGAAGTTACAACAAAGACAGTAAAGAGCGGTGCATATGTTACAGCAAATATTGAATTCCCCGCAGAGCCTACAGCTCCCGAAGGAAAGGTATTTGCAGGCTGGGCTACAGATAAGAATGCAGCGACCGGTGCTCTCGAAGTTGCAGTTCCCGCTGAGGGCACAACATATTATGCTATCTGGGCACAGGATGAATCAATTCCCGGTGATGTAACTCTCGCATCCCTCAAGATCAAGGGCACAAATGCGGCTCTTCTCGGTTCTGTTGATCTTACGGCAGACCCGATAGTTGTAAATGTTCCCCACAACTGGAAGGGCGACCTTGCGACAGGTCTTGAAGTTGTAACAACAGATGCTACGGCTACAGTAAATGTAGAGGCAGGTACATTCGGCGAAGGCTCTACCGTTACGGTTAAGAACGGCTCTGCAAATGCTACATACAATATTGAGTATAAGCAGGCAGCGGCAGGCTCAAAGAGCTATACTCCCACAGGTGCCGTAACATCTAACCCCAATCCGTCTTCCGCTCCTTACAAGGGTGCTACTTATACAATTAACGGTACAAGATTTACAAGTCCAGCAAGAGTAGCTAAGGATTCTGTAATTGACGGACAGAGCGGAACAAAGATCACCTACAATACAAAGGAAGAACTTGTTCCCGCAAACGGTGCAAAGGTAGACGATGAAGCAAAGACAATAACCGGCAATGCAAGCTACTACACTATCGCAAGCGATGCATCCCCCTCCTTTGAAGGCGGCGGAGCTTACGGTTTTGTTACACTTTCCGATTACCCCTGGGCAAGAGTAAAGTATTACCTTGATGCAGGCGAAGACGGCAAGACGGTTGAAAGAGCTTTTGCAATGGGTTCTACAAACTGGAACAATGATGCTGCAAAGAAGGGCTATGCCGAATCCACAAAGAAGAACACGGCTGTTGCATCCGCTTCTCCCATGGTAACGGGCAGATGGGCATATGCTTACATCGATCTCGCTTCCCAGTTTGCAGAAGACTACGGCTTTACATATCAGTTCCACTTCCGTCCTTTCAACGGCAACAATTTTGCCGCAAAGAACGTAATGGAAGTTTCTGCCGATGATGCTACTGTTGCGGTTCCTCATTCCACAAACGGACACGCTATTCTCTTTGACGATGCATTCTATCTTGCATCTGTTGAGCTTTTCAACGAGTTCCCCGGAACAGAGGACGGTAAGTTCGAGCAGATCGCTCCTTATGAAGGACTCTTCACAGCTACAGCCGAAACAGAGTACGGTGCAAACGACGGTAAGATCGAAGGTCTTGCTGTCGGTATGGAATACAAGCTCAAGAGTGCGGAAACATGGACAGCGGTTGCAGAAGCTGAGGTTGCTGCAGAAGCGACAGGTCTTGTTCCCGGCACATACGAGATAAGATATGCGGCTTACGGTGACTTTGCGGCATCTCCCGCAACAGAGGTTACCATCAATTCCGCACTTGCGGCAAAGCCTGAGGTTACTGTAGTCAATGCGACAAAGGTCGGTGCAAACGACGGTAAGATAACAGGTGTTGACTCTGCTATGTCCTACAGAGCAGAAGGTGCAACAGATTGGACAGCGGTAGCGGCAGACGCAACAGAGATCACAGATCTCGTTCCCGGTGTTTATGAATTTATCTACCTTGCAGACGGCGAAATCAGAACAGAGGACAGCGAGATCTCCAAGGTTATTGTTCTTGTTGACTTCCCGGATGCAGACAATGTATTCTATGTAACAAATAACGAAGCAAACAGCGATGCAACCGTATATGACGGTTCTTCCTACGAAAAGGCATACTTCATTAACCAGGGCAAGCTTATCAGCGCGGCTCTCGGCATGTACCTTGAAAAGGATAAGACGACCGTAATGGTAGTTGTTGACGGTATCACTCTCGGCGGCTGGAACGAAAATGTTGGCAGAGGCAACGGTGCTCACCTTATTATTACAGGTCTTAAGCCCGAGTCTTATATGGACTTTGCTTGCCACAATGCTTCCGGCAACAACTTCTCAATGCAGAACTTTGGTAACGTTGCATCCCTTACGATTGAAAATATTACACTTCAGAAGACTTGTGTTACCGGCGAAGGTCTCGCAGGCGAATGCGGTATCACCGTCAGTGCGATGACAGACCTTATCATTGGCGAAGGCGTTATCGCAGGCGAAAATGCAGACAAGATCAGAATTTACTCCAACAACAATGCGGAGATTTCAGGCTCTTATCTCCTGGAGTCCGGCACATTTGAAAACGTATATGCAGGTGTAACATATACAAACATTACAGTATCCCAGGGTGATATGACCATTACTCTTGACGGTGCGAATGTCGGAATGATCTCCGCTACACGTCATCAGAGAGCATGGCTCGGTGATTTCAATGTTATCGTAAACAGCGGTACTGTAAGAAACGAGCTTTATGCAGGTACAATGCCCGGTGCATTCGGCGGTGACGCTTATGTTGAGATCAACGGCGGTACTGTCGGCAAGCTCTATACAACAGCTCTCGGAAGAGAGGATGCATGGAACTCAAACGGTAACAAGTACTTTACAGGTTCCGGCATAGCTGCAGGTTCTTCCATCGTTGTTGTAAACGGCGGTGAAGTAAAGGCATTTGCAAACGGTGCGGCAGCTCCCGGCGGTTCTGCACTTATTATCGGCAAGGATGCTGTAGTTCCCGAACTTACCGGTGCTGAGGCAGATTACGTTATCACAATTGATGACACCTCCGCTCTTGAACCCGTATTTGAAGAGGGAGATTACAACTACGAATCAAAGACAGTTGTAATAAAGTCAGGCGAGACAGACAGAACAACAACAAAGGATGCGGACATCGCATTCAAGGCAAACACACTCAAGGGCTTCAAGGTAACAATCCCCGAAGGCTACAACACAGTTATGGTCAACGGAAATGCAATTGAGCTTACAGACGGTGTTATTGCTCTTGAGGATCTCGGAGATGTAGTAAACAAGATCACATTCGCAGCTACATGGACACTCAAGGCTGATATGAACGGCGGTGCTTACGGTCTTGCAAACGCGGAGCTTGATGATTTCTTTGCAAACGGAATGAAGATCGAGTCGGATGAGCTTGAAGCAGAAGGCGGTATTCCCGGTGCTGATGACATTATCAAGCCCTACCGTTCCGGCTACACACTTGCAGGTTGGGCACTCACAGCAGAGGCAACTCCCGAAGAATGTGTGACATTCCCCTACATGATGACAGGCGACACAACGCTTTACGCTATCTGGGTGGAAGCAAACGACACACCTCTTACAGCCGATGAAGATTATCTCAATTCCAAGGAATACTATGTATACACAACAGATGCTGAAGATGTATACGAAGACTTTGTTCCTTCCATGAGAGCTGATCTCGGTGAGGTTGAATACTATGGTGCATATTCCGTAAAGGTAATGGATGCATCAACAGGTGAAGAGGATAAAGATGCTCACTTCTCCGTTAAGATAGATCTTTCCGATGTTGATCTTGAGGGCAAACTTCTCTATGTTGAAAATGCCGAAGCAGGCGGTAAGTTCGGTCTTGAAGCGGCTGAGGAAGGCAAGTATGTTATCGCGGATGTGGCATCCGGTGCTATCCTCCAGATCTACACATTTGATCCTATCGCGCTCTATACTCTTGACGGCACATACTATGCAAAGAGAAATGAATATATCGTTGATATATACCTCGACTCTCCCGCAGTAAATGCAGGATCGGTAGGTCTCGGATTTGCTTGCATGGACTATGTTGAAGCGGTAGCTGCAGACGGTGTTCAGTTCATTGAAATCACAGACGCGGAAGCTGTAAACAACGAAGGATTTATCCTTATTACATGGGGCGTTGAAGATACAACTGCTGCTATCGGCGGTGATGGCAAGGTACACATTGCAACTCTCAACTTCACAATGACTCCCGAACAGAGAGAATGGTTCGTTATGCTCTCCAACTCCATCGGTGCGGCAGGCATGGATAAAACTGATGAAGTTTACGATGGTGAATATTACCTCGTAGCTGAGCACAAGGTAAATGACCTTGCAGTTAAGTACACTCCCGCAATTATCGCAGATATAAATGATACTGTAGGTCCCGACGATATGGTAACAGTCAAGGGTACTGTTGTTATGACAGCCCGTGAAGACGGTACAGCTCCCATAGCTTCCAACTACGCAACACTTTACTGGAGACATAAGGGTGCAAATACATGGAACAATGTGGTTATCGAAGATGCAGATACCGATACATCCGTTGTTGAATACACTCTGAGCGACGTTCCCGCAGATACAGAGATTGAAGTATACGTTGAAAAGAACGGCTACCTCACAGGTAAGGCTACATTCACATTTGAAGCAAAGACCGAGGAAGAAACAGAAGAAAAGCCGGAAAGAACAGCAGATGCAATCGAGCTTGTTGCCGGCGATATCAAGGGTAATGCAGACGATGCATGCGGTGACGGCAAGATCAACATCGCAGACTTCGTAAGAGTTCTCAGAGGCTTTGATGAAGATGTAACAGCCGAGTATGTAACATACGTTGATATCAACGAAGACGGCGAAGCTAATGTAACAGATCTCGGATTTGTTAAGGCTAACTTCGGTAAGGTTTCCGAATGATCAAATACTCTTCGTACAGCGTAAACGCTGAATGAAAAGCAATAAGATACCGCTCGGGCGTAAAAGCTCGGGCGGTGTTTTTTATGTATCCTGTATTGGCTTTATATCGGGCAGGATAAAAATAAGACGGTGTACTCTGCAAAAACAGTAATACATCGTCTTTTTGTTATGATCTTATTATGCTGTGCCGGGAGTGCTTCGTTTATGTCATCGGATGATCAGCGGAGCTTTATAACGCGCCATTTGCCGTCAAGTTTTACCCAGGCTTTGCCGTCGTAGGCTTCCTCTGCGGCCTCGTATATAAACTGTGAAGCATCATTGCCGTTTTTGTCCACGAAGCCGTATTTGCCGCCTCTGGAGATCACAAGGTAATCATTTGCGAAATCCGAGTACCATGCCGAGCAGATTCCGAGTTTTATTGTTTCGTTGCTTCCTGTTCTGAATTCCCATTCGAATTCTGAATCCGGGAGAGAATACAGGAAACTTTCATAATTTGCGAACGCAAACTCGTCGTAATACTCATAATCGGAGGGATCTGCGTATGTATTGGGAAGGTGATTGTAGAATTCGTAATCAAATACGATTGGGTATGCACCGGTATATCTTACATAGGGAGTATAAGCCGGCAGTGTATTTACTTCATATACATTTGCACCGCCTTCGCTTGAAGACAGTGAATACATGGTATTGTTTTTTGTGTCAAGGACATATCCCCAGCTGCGTCCTCCGCCGTGCCCGCAAAGATCATCGAGTCTGTATTCATCATCTATATAGATTGGATAATTGATTGTGTCGGGTATTCCTTTGTTTCCCCAGAGTACCTCATGCCAATCACACCAGCCGAGAGAATCATATATGGCATTAAGGTGTATGCCGCCGTAAATATCAATAACTCCGTAAAGATTGCTTCCGTTCGCTTGAGTCACAGCAAAAACGGAATATTGGCTTTTATCGAAGGTATCTATTATTTCAAAATCCGTCAGTGGATATACAACTGTTTCATCCTCGGTGGGAGCTTCGGGAGTCGGAGCGGGAATGGGAGGAAGATCTGTATCCGGTTCAACGATATTTGGTTCTTCCTGCGGATATACTTCCGTATCTTGAGGAGGTATGATCGGGGCGTTCTCGTGGAAGGGGGATCTGCGTTGATTCGGTGTGCATGAGCAGCATATAAGTCCGACAAGAAGGACCGCTGTGAGCTTTATGTTTCTTTTTTTCATTATGATCTCTCCTGTAATATTTCAGCATAAAACATTGTTTTTCAAATCATGCTGTTTAATACTATTATAACATACATTCAAAAAATGTCAATACGGATACGGCATTTTTCGTTGTAATAATTCTTGGATGGGACATACGTGTTTCTTTTTGCCATCCTGGTTAATTGCTGTAACGGTAAAAGCCGCCGAGGAGCAATGATGTTCCCCGACGGTGATGTATCTATTCAATATATATTCCCGAGCCTTTTATGATGCGTGTGTCTGTATCAAGCTCTCCTTCGTTGTGGAACATTGCAAGTACTTTACCGTTCGGAAGCTGTATTGCCTGTACATTGCTGTCATTTCTCAGAAGCTTTACGGAAGGGATGTTTTCTTCGCGGCTTATCATGTAGGCATAGGATGACTTCGCGACATTTTCGTGGAATATTTTAAGGGTGAGGATATCGGAATGTTTTTCCGAGTTGTCGGGGAACTGTCTGTTGTTGCGTGTCCATTTCCCGCATACGTTTTCTTTTTTGACGGTGATCTTTTTGCCGTCAAGACTTGTATATGTGATACCGTTGTGAGTAACTCTGCTATCCGAAACAGCGATATCTCCTCTGTCAAAACACTGATCGAGGGTTGTATAAAGCTCGCGGCAGGTATCATCTTTTCGTGTTATATTGCATCCCATTGAGACAAAGCCACCTTTAAAGGCAAAGCAGGTGACAAGGGCATCTATTCCGTCATGCTCATAGTGTTGATATACAACGGCTTTATCGTTTTGGGCATTGCCGTCACAATAATCGTTGGGATATCTGTCGGCAGACCATTCGTTGTTGGAGAACAGCTCCTTGTTATTCTCGTAAAATGCTGTTGTTCCGGGAATTGCGGAGTAATCAAGGAAGGGGGCGATATCGTAATATTCCTTGCCGTCTCGCATGGCAAATATTGTACAGCCGTGGGCGATATTCTTACCGAGGACGTTTTCATCGTTGCATATTTCGGAGCCGCGAAGTCCGCTCTTTGTAAATTTTGCACCGATAAACAGACCGTCTGTATGATGGCAGAGATACTTTGCGATATCATAGTATTTTGTAATATTGCGATGCGTTTTACCTTCCGATTCGAGTATGAATTCTTCTGTTTCCGTCTTTCTCGGTAGATCCTTTGAGGCTTTCATAAGCTTCAGTACAGTTTTAAGATTTTTAAGTTCCGTGCTTCCCGGACGTACATACTCGCGTCCGAGGCAGTTTATATCAAGACTTCCGCAGACCTGCATGTTTTTCAGACCGTCAAGGATATGTATAAGGAATATGTCAAGCTTCTCCTTCGGGAACTGATATTTTGTTCCGTCGAAGATGTATATCATACGGGCGACATCGAGAGCAAAGCTTCTGCCGTAGCCTCCGGAATACAGAAGTCGTCCGTGCTGGAAAAAGCTTCCGTCCTTTTGTATGCCCTCGAAATTTCCGACGGTTATTTCATTTGCCGCTATATTCGAGGCTTCAAGAAGCAAATCATCGTCATTTGTAAGCAATGCATGACGCACGGAATTGCCGCATCCCCACAGGAGGTTTGCTCCTGTCCACTGATGTATTCTCCCATTGTCATCCGTAAGCTCCATAGGGCGAACTTTCATTGAGCCGTATCCGCAAAGCCTTGCGAGAGTATCGGAAGTATCTTTATCGGTATGACCGTAAAGCATAAGTCCGATGTTGCCGAATGACATGGGCGTGCCTATATCATTGTACCACCAGTTTGGACATTTGAAGTCATGCTTCCCCCAGAAGGCTATCGCGCCGCAGAGCTTACGCATATATTCACTGTCGGAAAAACGCTCCCTGCCGAAAGTTGTTATCATCTTCTCAAGCCTTGTGTAATGTGCGGAGGGTTGCCAGTTGGCTCTTTTGTTTCCCGAATAATCAATATCATTCCACGAGAATGTGCTATCTGCATTCTCGCACAGGGAATCGTAGTATTTGCAGCATGTTTTTGTATCACAAGTTTTATTGTCAAAAAGAATGTCTGCAAATCTCTGAATAATCATCTCGATATCTGTCATATTGTCCTCCGATAGTATGAATTTGTGACAGATATAATTATATCTGTATATATTTCGTTTGTCAAGCAAAAGTGTATAAAAAAAGAGTACACCGTGAGATGTACCCTTGGGTTTATCCGTATTTATATGAGCGTGAGAGTAGGATCATCCGTTGACATTGACACCTGCACTCAGAGCCTGCATTCTGCTTTGAATGAGTGTAGCGATCTCGGGTGCATCCGGGAGCATATGGATGATGCTTCCACAGGATGCCGATGTTATTCTGAGAGTTTCTCTCTTACCGCTGACCGACTTGATATCGGAATAGGGGACAACATAGTTGCAGAGATTCATGCCCCTTGCACAAGTGCCGTATATTCCGTACTCGCATACTGTTATGTAGGTCTGTGCCTGCTTTTTTCTCATGGCTTTGAAGATAAAATACATTATTGTCATGAAGATGCAGTATATGATAAGGGAAATAACGAACGACATAACTGCGCCCATTGTTCCGGATAAAAGAGTACCGGAATACAGCTCAACAAGCAGAAACGCGATGGCTGTGGGAATAATATCTCCTATAAGGCTTGAGTTGGTCATATACTTTTGCGGTATGGTGCTCCTTCTTATCTCTGCACCGAGATTTGGTTGTCCTGTCATTGTGTGATCCTCCGGTTGAAAATAGTTTGTCTGTTACGCTCTTTAATTCAGTAAAGCATGATGTTACAGGATACAATATAATAAAAAGAGCCCCGTTAAAGGGCTCTATGGCTGGGGTGGTTGGGTTCGAACCAACGAAATGCAGGAGTCAAAGTCCTGTGCCTTACCGCTTGGCGACACCCCAGTATTAGGGAACAGGGAATAGGAAATTGAAACGTTTACGCTTCAAATTAATTCAATTCTGCATTTTGCAGAAGGCGACTATGTCCGGATTAGGTACAGAATAAGATCACACACCCGAAAATCGAATTCCTGAAGTACACGCCTTTCAAACTTTCTGCTCAACGAAGGCACTCCTGCGGCACATCATCTCAGACCGCTTAATGCTGCTTGGTTCCCCACCTGACATGGTTCACGGCGGACAATTGCGCAGGACCCGCATCTCAACACAGAAAAATTGCGGCTGCCATACTTCAAAAAATCCTCAGAACGGGAATTAGTCCCTGCTATAGCGGATTGCAGGTACAGGGCTCCGCTAAGTCCCCGATTAGTGTGACCTTACTCTATACCTAATAGATATCGCTCCGTAAACCCGGTCACGACCTTACTCTATACCTAATAGATATCGCTCCGTAAACCAGGTCACGACCTTATTCTATATCAAATAAACATAAATGATAATAAAGCCTACAATTGACTAAGATAGTATACCACACATTTTTGTAAAAATCAAGAACAGTTTTTAAAATTATATGGATTTTGTATTTTTAAACCTTATTGCAAATAACACCCATAGTCATCTTGTGCAGAATTAACAATTTAGTAATAAGGTTTTGTCGTATTTGGTTGAAAAAAGACTTGCTCTGTTGTATAATATATAATGAATAGCATTAGCGCATGATCGTCGTGCGATCCGAAATACGGATATATATGAAACGAAATAATACACAGATCAACGGAAAGGACGGATATCGCAATGGATGAAAACAAGAACGAAATAAAACGTAATGAAAACAACAATATAGATGTCGACAGGATATACGATTTCAACATTCAAAAGGATGATATGCCGAAAAATGATGCTCCTGCAGCGGATGACGGTAATGTAAAGCAACGGAAAAAACGAAAAAAGGACGGTACAAAAAGCTCCGGCCGTACCGGAAGGATCATCGCGGTAATTGCGGCGGCTTTTGCCACGGTAGGTGTGTGTGTCGGTCTTCTGGTGCTTGTTAATTTTTTGATCTCCGTAAGAATGGAAAAGGAAGCGGATATTCCTGCGGCGGTTGATGAGGATATTACGGATACGGAAAAGGATGCATATATAAGACCTCAGATAAGTATAAGCGAAGGACACGAAAAGGAAATGCGCGGAGTGTGGATAGCGTCCGTCGGCAACCTCAATTTCCCGTCACGCAAGGGACTGTCCGAGGATCAGCTGAAGAAGGAGCTGGACAATATCCTGTTTGAATGTGCGGATGTCGGATTCAACACGGTGTTCTTCCAGGTAAGACCTGCGGCGGATTCCCTTTACGATTCGGATATCTTCCCATGGTCGGAGACGATCTCCGGTGTTCAGGGGGAAGCTCCCGACAACAATTTCGATCCTCTTGCGTATCTCCTTTCAAAGGCTCCGGATTATGGGATAGAGGTTCATGCGTGGATAAATCCTTTCAGAGTGACCGCCGGTTCTGCGGCGAACCCCAAGCATGATGTAAATGAACTGTCACAGGATCATCCTGCAAGGCTCAACCCGGAATATGTTATTGCATATGAAGACGGAAAGCTTTATTTCGATCCGGGAAATCCCGATGTAAGAAGTCTCATCACTTCGGGTATAAGGGAGCTGTGTGAGAAGTATCCCACACTTTCCGGAATACATCTTGATGACTATTTCTATCCTTATCCCGTTGCGGAAGCGGAGGATTTTGCGGATAATGCGTCTTATGAAAAGTACGGCAAGGGAATGGATAAGGCAAACTGGCGCAGAAACAACGTCAACCTTTTTGTGAAGGAAGCGTATGATACGGTAAAGAGCGTTGACGCGGATATGAGATTCGGTGTATCTCCATTCGGTATATGGGCGAACGATTCGAGTGACACTCCGACAACGGGAAGTGTGTCGGCGGGACTTGAAGCATATTCATCCCTTTACTGTGATGCCCTTGCGTGGGTGAACGGCGGATATGTCGATTATATCTGCCCTCAGGATTACTGGAGCTTTACAACTACCGCTGCTCCCTTTGACAATATCGCAAGATGGTGGAATGCACAGCTTGACGGTACGGGTGTGGATCTCTATATCGGTCATGCGGCGTACAAGGCATCAAACTATGCTCCCAATGAGATACCTATGCAGGTCGAGTTTTCGCGCAATCTCATATCTTATAAGGGAAGTGTGTTCTACGGATATGCCGATATCAGAAACAACAGTGCGGGAGTACGCGACGGTATAAAGCAGTGTTTTGAGTCAAATCATGAAGTGGAGATAACTCCCACAAGCGAAGAAACGCTTTCAATAAACTATCCCGCCGACGGAAGCTATACCGCTGACGGATCAAGCTATATTCTCGGAACCTCCGATCCCACGCTTCCTCTTACCGTAAACGGTGAAAGAATTTCAAGAACAAAGGACGGATATTTTGCTCTGTATGAATATCTTGACAACGGCAATAACAGTTTCAGACTCGTGACAGCCAATGAAAAGCTTACCTATACCCTGAAAAGAGGTGCTGCTCCCGGAAATGGCGGAAACAACAATGCCGCAAATACCGTAATGGAGAAATTCGAGATTGCTTCCGCAACGCCTGATAAGCCTCTCTGGCTGATACCCGGTGATATCGTTTCGGTGACTTGTACCGCTCCTGCCGGAAGTACGGTATATGCGCAGTTCGGTGAATACAGGATAGATCTTACGCCGACGCTTTACGATAAGAGCACCGCAAAGAACTACAAGGAAACTTACAAGGGAAGTATAAAGATAGACACGGTTCATGCGGCAGAAGGAACTATGGCGGATCTCGGGATCATTACGATCTATGCCGAAAAGAACGGTCAGAAAGCTGAGAAGATACTTTCGGAAGTCAAGCAGATGGGCGGCAATGTTAAGATATATGCCGAGGTGAAGAATGACTACAGCTATCTCAAGAGAAGCACGACATCTTCCTTCTACGGTGATCCTCTGCCTGCATCTGTCGGTATGCGTGACTATATAACGGCTTTCGTAAACGGTTACTACAGGCTCTCATGCGGTTATTACATATCCGAGCAGGATGTTGATGTGATAAAGGACAAGGAGCTGATGCCGAATAAGATCCTCACTTCTACCGTGACGGCAAACATAAAGGACAACACCAACAATCTTGAGAATTCCACGGATATAAGCTTTGGTGTGCTTGAAAATGTCCCTGTGGATGCATACATAGAAAACGGCGGAATTAAGATAGTATTCTATAATACGGATGCTTCCGTGCTTCCGGAAGTTGCGGTATCCCCGAATCCAATGATTGCCGGAGGAAGAAGCTATACCGATGACAACGGAAGACCGGTATATGAATTCACATTCAGAGCTATGGAAAACTACTATGGCTACAATGTGGTATACGAAAACGGGTTTATAAAGATAAAGCTTCACAATCCGCAGACCATAAAGGACGGTGACAAGCCTCTCCAAGGCAAGACGATAGTTGTTGATGCCGGTCACGGCGGAGAAGATATGGGCGCGCAGGGACCGACAAAGCCCGGCTCGGGACTTAATGAATCGGGACTTAATCTTGCGATAGCACTTGAGCTTCGCAAGGAGCTTGAAAACCGTGGTGCAACGGTGGTTATGATACGAGAGGATGACAGTACCGTTACTCTTGAGGAAAGAATAGAATTCCTTTCCAATATAATTCCCGATCTTATGATATCCGTACATCACAATTCGGTTGTTAATACGGTGAATGCTTCCAAAGCGAGAGGATATCTTGGACTTTACTCGGATGATGCGGGCGTGATGCTTGCGAATGCTGTATCGGATACGGTCACAAGCGAGCTTTCAAGATATCAGAGACCGACAGCATATCAGGCACTTGCCGTGGCAAGAAATCACAGATTCCCCTCTACGCTCTGCGAAATGAGCTTTATAAGCTATCCCGAGGAATTCCAGTGGACAATAACGGAAGGAAACTTTGCAAGAAGTGCAAAGGCGCTTGCAGACGGTGTAATTGAATTTTATTCAAGGCAAGCAAAATATATTTCGTATTGATGTTTATACAGACAGGAGCGTTTTTATATGAAAATCGGAATAAAATTGTTTTTTGATATGTTTTCGGAAGAAATTTCGGAAAAGTCAAAAAAGCAATGTGATGCCTTCGGAGGAAGGGACGAGTATTTTGAATATATTTCAAAGAACTGTGACAGCGTGGAAATAAGTCCCGTGAGGACAACAGACAGTCCCGAAGCTGTACTTCACGCGGCAAAAACGGTAAACGGTCTCGGACTTCACTTTACGATTCACGGTGTGTTGTCTCACGAATCGGTATTTTTTAATCCATATATATCTCTGTTCCGCTCGGGACTTCAGCCCTTTTACAATATTACGGTTCACCCATATGCCGATATGGAGGAAACAAGAAGAACACTGTCCGCCATATGCGATATAGCGGCGAAAAACAGCTATCCCGTGAGAATAACACTTGAGAATCAGCGGTATTCAAGCGAAGATAAGCTTCATAATCTCTGCCGTGATGTGGCGGAATGTGTTGCGGATATAGCAAGTCCATATCTTTATAATTGCTTTGACTTCGGACATCATATGTCAAATGCAATAAAGCAGGGCGAAGAATTTGATGAGGTAACCGACCGTTTCTTGTCACAGGTGCGTCAGACGCATATCCACAGCTATGCCTGCAATTCCACTCATTTTCCGCTTTATTGCGGCATGATAAGGCTTGAAAAGAACATCACGGATCTCATCCGTCACGGCTACGACGAGGTACTGATGATAGAGCTTGACCACAACAGATACGAGGGAAAGTACGATTTCAGAAAGGCTGTGGAGGGTTCAATCAGGACACTTAAAATTGCAAAATATCAGATAGAAAGTAAGCTGAGCGAAGAGAAAAAATACAAAAGCGGCTATGCCGATGCGATAAAGGATGCGGTGTCTTTCCTTGGCTCGGATAAGGACGGACTTGCGGTTTTTGCACCCTCGGCGTACATACTAAAGCTCGGCGGGACAAAAATTGCGATAGATATGTCACTTCGTACCTTGCCTGTAAAACAAGAAGACCGTGCTATGCTTTCGGCAGTTATCTCCGAATGTGATGCAGTGATTGTGACGCATAATCATGCTGACCATTTTGATGCTGAGCTGTTGTTAGCGGCTTCGGAAGATGTTCCCGTTTATATACCGGATTTTCTTCCCTTTGATAAAAAGGGTGTATCCTATGTAAAGAGCGGCACGGTAGTTAATGTTGGCAAAACGGAAATCGAGTTTTTTGAAAGTGCACATTCAAGAGGAGAGAATATAGTTCCGGAATACGGCTTTGCGGTGAAATATAATAATGAATATTATATTTTTCCCACGGATGTGAGGGAGTACGAAAAGCCGCACAAGGTATTTGAAGGTACAAAGGTGCTTGTATCCCACTTGTGGCTCGGCAGAAAAAATGCACTTTATCCTTTCCGTAATGAATATATTGAAGAGTTTGTAGCCTTCGTTGATTCCTGTGGTGCAGAAAGAGTGCTTGTGGGACATCTTTACGATATACACAGGGAAATTGACGATATGTGGACGGATATTCATTTTGATGCGTTGAAGGATAAGCTGACAAGCTGCGAAAAAATATTGCTCGGTGATTATATTGAATTTTAAATCGGTGAAAATATGGGGAGAATGAGAATAGAAACAAAAGCAAAAAAAGCAGCAGAGGTATTGCGTGAGCTTTATCCGAATGCAGTGTGCTCTCTGGATTGCAACGATGACCCGTGGAAGCTGCTTGTACAGGCAAGACTGTCCGCACAGTGCACGGATGAAAGGGTTAATATCGTAAGCGTCGGACTTTTTGAGCGATTCCCCGATGTATATTCCATGGCAAAAGGGGAGCTTTCAGAGATTGAGGAGCTTATAAAATCCTGCGGACTTTTCCGCGGCAAGGCGAAGAACATAAAAGATTCAAGTATCATCATTGCGGAAAAATTCGGCGGAAGGGTTCCGGATAATATGGATGACCTTTTGTCACTGCCGGGTGTCGGCAGAAAGATAGCAAACCTTATTATGGGTGATGTTTTCGGCAAGGGCGGTATCGTTGCGGATACACATTGTATGCGTATAAGCTGCAGGCTTGGACTTTGCGAACGTAAGGATCCTTTGCACGTTGAACGCACTCTCGACCCGATTGTGCCAAAAAATGAGCAGTCGGACTTCTGCCACAGGATGGTGTGGTTCGGTCGTGACATCTGTCGCGCTCAAAGTCCGAAATGTGATATTTGCCCAATGAGGAAAAGCAAAATTTGCAATTTTGATCCACAAAAAGAGGAAAAATAACGGATTTTGACATCTTCTTTTGGCGATTCACAAAATATTAACAATAAAAATCCGCATAAACTATTGACAAAAATCAAAAATAGTGGTAAAGTCATATCGTTAGCACTCGAAGTGAGTGAGTGCTAAAACTGATGTGGCTTTATTTTTTACAGATATAAGGCTGTGACGAAAGGATGGCGGAGAATGGATCTGTCCGAAAGAAAAAAACAGATACTCAAATCAATAATCGACGCCTATATAGATTCCGGCGAGCCTGTCGGATCAAAAAACCTGGCGTCATACGGTAACATTTCTTTATCACCTGCGACGATAAGAAACGAGATGAGTGAGCTTGAAAGCCTCGGATATCTCGATAAACCTCACACAAGTGCGGGCAGAGTTCCTTCGGCGCAAGGGTATAAGTTCTATGTGGATCAGCTCAATGAGGATTACAGGCTCGGAGTTGAGGAGCTGGAGCTTCTGGGTGAGCTTACAAGATTCAAGACCGCTCAGGTGGAAAGCATAATGGACAGGGCAAACAAGATAATGTCCGGTGTTACGAAATATGCGGCGGTGTCACTTGCGAAGACGGAAAATGTCGGAACGGTTGCAAGATTTGATGCGGTATATATCGGAGAACACAGCTTCCTTCTGGTAATGATACTTGCGGGAGGAAACGCAAAAACAGCGCAGCTCTCAAGTGATTTTACATTATCTCCCGGAGATGTTACAAAGATAAAAGATATACTCAATGCAAATCTCTGCGGAGTGGTGCTTGACAAGATCTCCCTTGACAGCATGATGGCGCTTGAGGATGCTTTCGGCAAGCACAGAGGTCTTGTGGGAAAGATACTTCGTGCGGCGTATTCGGTGACAAGAGGCGAGGGTACGGGAGATGTCAGGATAGACGGACTTACAAATCTTCTGTCTTATCCGGAATTCTCCAGTGTAGAAAAGGCAAGATCCATTGTGGAGCTTGCGGAGAGCAGAAAAGATGATATAAAAAAATTGCTTGAATTCTCGGAGGATGACAGTGAAACGGGACTTGTCCCCGCAATATCCGATGAGAACGGCATGAAGATATTCTTCGGTGAGGACACCAAGGACGGAGCTCTGGCTGATACCAGCCTTGTGTATTGCTCCTTCCCGGTGGGCAACACCAACGCGGTCATAGGTATTCTCGGACCTAAGCGTATGGATTACAAAAAGGTTGTCGCAAGTCTGCGGTACCTTGCAAAGTCCATGGGGCAAAGCGGTGAGGGACTTCTGACCGACGGCAAAGACAAAAACAGTGAATCATAGTTTCGGAGGCTGAAATGGAAGAAAACAAGACGATAAATGAAGAAGCGGTAGACCAAGCCGCCGAAAACGCCTGCTGCGAGGATACTGCAGAGGAAGGCAAAAAGAAATGCAAGAAGGGCGATCGCGAATCCAAAAAGGAAAAGAAAGCCCTTGAAGAAAAGGATGCAAAGATAGCGGAGCTTGAACAGAAGCTTTCCGAGGAGCATGACACATACCTTCGTATGATGGCTGAATACGATAACTTCAGAAAACGTGTTACAAAGGAAAAGGAAAGCATCTATTCCGATTCCCTTTGTGATACTGCGGCACAGCTCCTTCCGGTAATGGATAATCTTGAACGTGCACTTGATGCCGAGACTGACAAGGAAAGCAGTATGTACAAGGGCGTTGAGATGGTAATGAAGCAGTGCATGGAGATATTCACAAAGCTGGGTATCGAAGAGATAGAAGCTCTCGGCAAGCAGTTTGATGCAAATGTACACAATGCTGTAATGCAGGACTCCGATCCCGATAAGGGTGAGAATGAGATCACCGCGGTATTCCAGAAGGGATACAAGAGGGGCGATAAGGTGCTCAGATATGCGGCGGTGAAGGTGAACAGCTGAGTTTAATGAGGAATGCGGAGCGCGGAATGAATCGGATTCCAAATCCTGTTCCCGAATCTTAAAAAGTATATAACTACAATTATATAGAAAATCTAATCAGAAAGTGAGATTATAATTATGGGAAAGATCATTGGTATTGACCTTGGTACAACAAACTCTTGTGTAGCGGTATTTGAAGGCGGCGAGCCTCAGGTTATCGCAAATGCGGAGGGTGCAAGAACAACTCCCTCCATCGTAGGTTTTTCAAAGACAGGCGAAAGACTTGTCGGTCAGGTTGCAAAGAGACAGGCGGTTATGAACCCCGACAGAACTGTTATCTCCATCAAGAGAGAAATGGGTACAAACTTCAAGGTCACAATCGACGAAAAGAATTACACTCCTCAGGAGATCTCCGCTATGATCCTTCAGAAGCTCAAGGCTGATGCGGAAAGCTATCTCGGTACAACAATTACAGAGGCTGTTATCACAGTTCCCGCATACTTCTCCGATGCTCAGCGTCAGGCTACAAAGGATGCAGGTAAGATCGCAGGTCTTGATGTAAAGAGAATCATCAACGAGCCTACAGCTGCAGCTCTTGCTTACGGTATGGACAAGGAAAAGGAACAGAAGATCATGGTATACGACCTCGGTGGCGGTACATTTGACGTATCCATCCTTGAGATCGGCGACGGTGTTATCGAAGTTCTTGCAACAAACGGCGATACTCGTCTTGGCGGTGATGACTTTGACGAAAAGATCATGAACTATATGGCAGACACCTTCAAGGCAGAGAACGGTATTGACCTCAGAGCTGACAAGATGGCTCTCCAGAGACTTAAGGAAGCTGCGGAAAAGGCAAAGATCGAGCTTTCCGGTGTTGCTTCCACAAACATCAACCTTCCCTTCATCACAGCCGGTGCACAGGGCCCTCTCCACTTTGATATGACTCTTACAAAGGCTAAGTTTGATGAGCTTACGGCAGATCTTGTTGAAAGAACAATGACTCCCGTAAAGAAGGCTCTCTCTGATGCGGGACTTTCCGTAAATCAGATAGACAAGGTACTTCTCGTTGGCGGTTCAACAAGAATCCCCGCTGTACAGGATGCGGTCAAGAAGTTCGTCGGCAAGGAACCCTTCAAGGGCATCAACCCCGACGAATGCGTTGCTATCGGTGCGGCTATCCAGGGCGGCGTTCTCTCCAACGATGTTAAGGATATCCTTCTTCTTGACGTTACACCTCTTTCTCTCGGTATCGAGACTCTCGGCGGTGTATGCAACAGAATCATCGAAAGAAATACAACTATCCCTGTAAGAAAGAGTCAGATCTATTCTACAGCAGCAGATAATCAGACATCCGTTGAAATTCACATCCTTCAGGGTGAGCGCGAGATGGCTGCAGGCAACACAACTCTCGGAAGATTCATCCTTGACGGTATCCCCGCAGCTCCCAGAGGAGTTCCTCAGATCGAAGTAACATTTGATATCGATGCAAACGGTATCGTTAACGTATCCGCACAGGACAAGGGTACAGGTAAGGAACAGCACATCACCATCACATCCAGCACGAATATGTCTCAGGAAGATATTGACAAGGCTGTAAAGGATGCCGAAAAGTTTGCTGAAGAAGATAAGAAGCAGAAGGAAGCCGTTGAAGTAAAGAACCAGGCTGAAAGTGCTATCTTCCAGATCGAAAAGTCTATGACAGACCTCGGCGATAAGGTAACCGAAGATGAAAAAGCACCTGTAAAGGAAGCTATCGAAAAGCTCAAGACCACAATCGCAGGCGGTGACACCGAAGCTATCAAGGCGGATACGGATGCACTTCAGAAGGCGTTCTACCCGATCGCTGAAAAGCTGTATGCTCAGGCACAGCAGGAACAGGGTCAGGCAGGTGCGCAGAATGATGACGGCACTATCAACGCTGACTTCACAGACAAGAGCGACAACTGATAATCTATAACCGAATTAAGTTCCGACGGGGAGCGAGGCGCAACAGCTTCGTTCCTCTGCGGGCGTTTTATCGAAGATCCAAAAGAGGGAATCGGATGCGGTTCTTTGTTTTGAGTTTTTGATAAAGTAATTTAATTTTGGAGAATTGATATGGCAGACAATAAAAGAGATTACTACGAGGTCCTGGGACTTTCCAAGGGCGCAAGTGACGATGAGATAAAAAAATCATACAGAAAGCTTGCAAAGCAGTATCATCCCGACTTGAATCCCGGTGATGCAGAAGCCGAAAAGAACTTCAAGGAAGTAAACGAGGCTTACAGCGTACTTTCCGATGCGGATAAGAAAGCAAAGTACGATCAGTACGGTCATGCAGCCTTTGATCCTGCGGCTGGAGGCGGCTCCGGTTTTGGAGGCTTCGGCGGCTTTGGCGGTATGGATTTTGATGTGGGAGATATCTTCTCAAGCTTTTTCGGAGGCGGCGGAAGTGCAAGAAGGAGCAACGGGCCTGTTCAGGGCAACGACCGTGAGGCGAGAGTTACTCTTACATTTGAAGAAGCGGCATTCGGTGCAAAGAAAGAGATCATATACAACAGAGTGGAAAAGTGTCAGTCCTGTGACGGAAGCGGTGCGGCGGCGGGTACTTCTCCCAAGACTTGTTCAAAGTGCGGCGGTACAGGATCTGTTCGTGTTCAGCAGAGAACGCCCTTCGGCATGATGCAGTCCACACGTCCTTGTCAGGAATGTCACGGAAGCGGTAAGATAATAGAAAAGCCCTGTCCCGACTGCCGCGGATCGGGTACTACAGTAAAGAGAAAGACTCTTGAGGTCAATATTCCGGCGGGTATCGCTGATGGTCAGGAGATAGTGGCAAGAGGTCAGGGTGATGTTGGAAAGAACGGTGGTCTCAACGGAGATCTTTATATAAATGTACATGTAAAGGAACACAGCGTATTTGTCCGCGAAGGTTCTGATATATTCTGCGATGTTCCGATAACATTTGTTGAAGCGGCACTTGGTGCAACAATAAAAGTTCCCACTCTTGAGGGTGACATAGACTATGAGATCCCGGAAGGCACACAGACAGGTTCAAGGTTTACTCTTCGCGAGAAGGGAATGCCATCGGTCAGCGGCAAGCGTCGCGGTAATCTTACATTCAAGGTAATAGTGGATGTTCCGAAGAACCTCAACGCAAAGCAGAAGGATATGCTCCGCGATTTCGCAAAGACCTGCGGTGAAAAGAACAATCTCCAGAAGGAAGGCTTTGCGGAGAAGATGAGGAAGCTTTTTAACGGGAAAAAGTAATATTGATTTATCTTGAGGCTGTATTGAAATTAAATAATATGGCCTCTTCTTTTGATAATACAAATAATCGAGGGATACCGTTCTTCGTTGATCTTCAAAAGACACGGTGTACGGATTGATATAAATAAGGCGGTGATTTATATGTATCTTGATCTCGGAAAAACCTTGAAAAAGATTGCAGGTGTAATAAAAACAATTGGAATGATCGTTGGAGTAATATATGCAATATTTCTTTTTGCATCATACGATGGAGATACTGCTTTACTTGGTTGGTGTATATTGCTGCTCGCTCCGATAGTTTCGTGGCTGGCGGGGATGTCTGTCTATTATCTTGGTGAGTTTATTGACAGAGTTACAGGCATAGAATTGAATACTCGCACTGCGGCGGGCGATAGTATCGACCATTTCAGAATAAAACAGCTGGATATCCTTGTGGAGTCAGAACTTATAACTCCGGAGGAATACAAGCAGGCTCTTTCTATTGCCGGATGTAAGGAGGATGAGCGACTCAAATGAAGATTACGGAAATAAAAAAAGGTGTTGTGATAACGGCAGTAATGTCGCTTATACTGACTATCGGAAGTTTTGTTGAGTATTTTGTTGATTTCAGATATTACGGCACGGGAGAAAACAGCTTGAACGGATTTGTCTGGGAGTGTAAATTCATGGTTCCGCAAGGCTATGATTATACAGATATGGTATTAAGAATGCTTCCTGCTGTCTTACTTATTATATACTCTGCTACCATACACGAGAAAGCAAGAGGGCGGGCGTTTGTTCCGATCATATACCTCGTGATGTGTCTTGAAAGATACCTTTTATCGCTTATACATACTTTGCATTACAGACATGACGAACCGACGTGGAGTGCATTGGTCATACTGCCGTATGTTCTTGTGATATTGGCTTTTTCCGTGGGAAAATTCAGAAAGCTCTCGGCTTCGCTGTTGTTTCTGGTTGAGTTTGCCGGTGAACTATTAGCGCTGAAAGTAGTTCTTGATTCTTTTGGATGGTGGCAAGAGAACGAGTTTTATCTTTTTGTTGTCATCTATCTTGCAATAATAACATCAGATATTCTTTTGCACGTAGCGTTGTATTTGTTTGTTATCAGAAACAATATTCCTTCACTCTTTTACAGAAAGAAATGCAGGAACAACAATCTTGTTTCCGAATTTAAGAGACTTGAAACCTTATACGAAATGAAAGCAATATCGGAAGAAGAATATAACACAAAAAGAAAATGCTTGCTCGGAATTGATAAGGCGTAATATATATACAGAAACGGTTGTCATATAAGGCGACCGTTTTTAATATGGCATACCATGATGGAAAAATTAAACGGTAGTGATTGCTTGGTCTTGTTTTTTTGCACAATTCTTCTGTCAATTTTTGGTGGTATTGCTATTTTTTGAAAATTCTATTTACAAACAGGGAATAATGGTGTATAATTCCTTTGTGTTATGTCACATTTTGTCGTTATAAAGTGTGATAAAAATTCAACACAACGGAGGAAGTAAATATGTTTAGCAACATCGGTTCAAAAATCAAGACACTGGCAGTAATCTTATGCATTTTCGGAATGATCGGCTCTATCCTGGGCGGTATTTCGTTTATGTCCGCGACGACATTCGGATTCAGATATGTCGAGGGGTGGCAGATACTTGTCGGTATTATCATAATGGTAGTCGGTTGTCTCGTGTCTTGGATAGCTCAGTTCCTGCTTTACGGTTTCGGTGAGATCATTACAAAGCTTCGTGATATCGAGCATCACCTTTACGAACAGGGCAGATATGCCGGCGGCCGCATCGCGCCTCCCACTGACGCAGCTCTTGGTTATGCAGCTCCCGCACGTGCATATAATCCCGCTCCCGCACCTGCATATCAGAGACCTTACAATGCAGCTCCCGCACAGCCTATGAACAGTGCGCCGGTAAATGCAAGACCTATGAATGCTCCGATGAACAATGCACCTATGAACAGACCCGCGCCTGCGCCCATGAACAATATGTCCATGAACGCACAGCCTGTTCCCACAGCTCACGTACAGCCTGCAACAGCTCCTGCGGCACCCGCAGTTCCGGCAGAAAACGGCGCTGATAACAATAACTTGAATATATGATCTTATTAAGGTAGAGGCATAAGTGTCTCTGCCTTTTTATTTGCTTATCGTATCTTTACGACCGAATATCAAGTGAGATCTAATGCCTAAAAGAACCGAAGTCTTCCGTTTCTCAAATTTTTACCAATTAATATCACTTGTTTACACACTCCGCGGGATCTGTTGACAACGATAAGCGGCGGTGCTATACTCGAAATGAAATGGTGTTGCTGTTTATTCAAATGGTGAATCCGGATGTAGCAGCTATGATGTCACTCGCGGAATGACGTACGGACAGAAGTATCATATTGATAGAAAGAAATGACATGACAAATAAGACAGTTCTTCTCATGGCGGGAGCAAGAACTCTTCGGGACTGTGTGCAGAGTACAGCGGAGGATGGTCCCAAACGCGAGTGACATCA
>SVQR01000026.1 GCA_015065225.1 Oscillospiraceae bacterium
CCTTTGCGTCAGATAGCCGAATCCTGCGGACTTGACGTCGAGTGGGACAGCGCCGAGAAAAAGGCATACGTCATAAAAGACGGCACCAAAACAGACATGACAGGTACTCTTGTCGGAAATAAGACCTATGTAAAGGTGCGCGACTTTGAAAAGCTCGGAGCAAAGGTGGAGTACGAAGAAGACATATGGTACGAAGAAGAGGGCGAATTCCAAAAATCCTGCAAGGTGACCATAAGCTTTTTCAATCCGTAAGATTTACAGCATATTCATGAAAAAATAATTCATTGTGCAAAAAATATATTCGCTTTTATGTTATTATTAGAGTATAAATACTGCCGTACATAAATATATATTATCCGTCGGCAGATGATAAGAAAAAACAACAAAAAAGGAGAAGGAAAATGTTCACTACTTTATTTACAATGTTTTACAAGCCACTGTTGTCGCTTTCCATGGCACTTTCCATGGCGATGACCTCTACACTCACAGGTCCTATGGGCGAATTCGAGAAGCTTGCAAATGAGGCACAAACTACAGACCCCGCAAGAACAGAAACACAGATAGAGATCATGGTAGACCTTGAAGCGATCGCAAAAGCCGCAGGCGAGGAATTCGACACCTCGGATATCCCCGAGATACCCGGTGTATTCAAGGACGGCAAGATAGATGCCGCTGCAACCCTTTATACTTACTCTGACAGTGAGAAGTCCAGATTTGCCATTTCTCTTGCAAAGACACTTGACGAAGGATACGCAATATACTTTGACGAGAACGGCATGGCTTTAACTCCCGCACTGGTTGACAGCTTGTTTGAGATAATTGCCGTTTTCGGTGAAGAACCCGCTATGGCACGTGATATATATACCGAATATTTCTCGGACAATGGTATGTATGAAACATGGGCTTCAACATTTGGCAGCGATGAGATGGTCTATCCCGTTGCGGATGAAAGCATGATCAAGATGATGGAAGAGATTGTCAACGATGTTTCCGTGATACTCACAAAGGAAGACAATGTTAAGGCTCTCTGTGAGATAGCAAAGCCGTTGTTTGATCATCTGGGTAAGTACTATTCCAAGGAAGGCTCTTCCTACACATTGAAGATAAACGGCATACAGCTCATCGAATACTCTGCGGATATAATGGAGGTAATGTACTCCGAAGAAACAGCAAACAAGGTCTTTGATTACCTCCTCGGACTTGTTGATGATATCGATTACCTCAAGTACTTCGAATACTACAAGACCATATCCGGTGACGAAAGTCTTGCGGGACTCACTATCCCCGAAGGTATGTCCAATGCAAATATTGCTATGCTTGTAACAACCTACCTTGAAGGATATCGTGCATCCTTTGTTGAAGGATATACATCCGCATACACCGAAGAAGCGGGCGAGCTGCTTGATATGGTGATCTCCGGAAAGAGTGAGGATGCGGAAGTAGCGGCTATGCTAAATACACTTCATCCCTTCCTTGAAAACTCATATATCCACAGCACTATCGGCAAAGCAAACGGCGTTATAACGGAATCTGTATCCATCGTTATCGCAAACGCTGATACCACATTTGCAGACGTTAAGATCACAGAAGGCGTATCCGAGTATACAGGCGTTCTTCCCGCGGCAGCCGATGTGGTTCCCTTTGACAAGAGAGTTGAGCCGGAAGAGATCGACAACAAGATCGGCTTCAAGAATGCCCGCGAAAAGGGCATACACTCGGTAGATCTTCAGTGGTATGCCGAAATGAATCCCGGTGATACCGCTCCGGTACTTGAATATCCCGATTTTGAGGTAAATTATAAGTCCTCCATGATCGAATCCATAAAGAACGATCCGGAATTTGCGACTCTTACCGATGAAGAAAAGGAGCTTGTCCTCGGTATGTTTGCCGATTCCGACTATGAGTCAAAGTACTGTGCATCAACAGCGCACCTCATCGACGGCTCCGTATACCTCCCCCTTCGTCAGATAATGGAAAACTGCGGCTACGAAGTATCCTGGGACGGTGAAGCAAGAAAGGCATATGTGACCGTTGACGGCAAGAAGATCGAGATGACAGGCGTTATCGTAAACGACAGAACATATGTAAAGATCCGTGACTTCGAAAAGCTCGGTGCTACAGTTGATTATAAAGAAGAAATGATAACCGAAAATGCATACAACGACTTCTACAAGAACTGTCATGTAACCATCACATTCGCAGAATAAAATATGATATGGGCGTGTACCAATGACGGTGCACGCCCGATTTTTTGAAAAATATCGTAAAAAACAAATACACTTCTTGACAAATCCGCAATGATAGTATATACTTTAAATATACCAAATACAAAAAAGGAGAATACATCATGGATATCAAAGCAAAGATCGAAGAGATAGTTGAAAAGGTAAAGGGCGACAAGGACATACAGGAAAACTTCAAGAAGGATCCCATAAAGACCATTGAAGGCATCGCAGGCGTGGATCTCCCCGATGATCAGATAGAAAAGGTCATAGATGCCGTAAAGGCAAAGATCTCACTTGACGATATCGGCGAAAAGCTCGGCGGCCTCGGAAAGCTCTTCGGCAAGAAGTAATAAACGGAATAAAACAAAAAAGCTCGGCAAAGCGGGAAATACCGCAATGTCGAGTCCTTTTTTACTTAAAAACGGTGAGCATCGCATTGACACCCACCGTGCATTATATTGTTATCAGGGGACGGATAACAGGGTATGTTCGATCAATAGCCGATACCGTCAATAATTGCCTTTACAGACGTCTTGTTTTCCTTGGGAGTTTCAACAAATACCACTGTGTCGGCGATCCTTCCCACATAAACGTAAATACCGCCTGTTGTTATGGAGTAAGCAGCGGAATTGCCCATGCTCGTGCTGACTTCACCGCTGACGGTGCCCTTGTTTTCTTCGTAATGGTTTTTGAAGCTTATAAAAAGTGCGGCAGCATTTTCATCGGAGGCAAGATCATAAAACTCAACCTGCCAGTCCGCATCAGCGTTCTGTGCGATGGTAAGGGAATCATAATATTCGGGAGAATCTTGAAGTGCCTCGGCGACTTCCTCGGCGGTAAGAGAAATTATCGAACATCCCTCTGTCTCGGCGACCTCAATAAACTTTTCAATGGTAGCGGGTTCTTTGTCACCGCAGGATACCAGCGACATTACCGCCAGTGTATATACAATAAATAAAACAGATATTTTCTTAAGCATTATATCATATTTCCTTTCGAATATTTTCCCCTGCAGGCACTATAACATATCCATGCATTGATTTCCATGCAAAAAATGTTAACATTTCCCGACATGACGCGAATTTTCCCGAACACATAGAAAAAAGAAGATCTCTGCCGAAAAAGCCGCAATACATACATGCATTCCGACAAAGATCTCCATAGATCATAAATCCTATATCATCTCAGTGCCGCGCTGTAATTCATAAGCGTAGTGCTGTAAAGGAACAGAACATCAGCATTGTCGAAATTTGCAAAGTTTCCGATAAAATCTCTGTTCATGTACCTTATATCAAGAAGGGTTACCTTTGAATAATCCTCAAGAAGAAGCGGAGCGATACTGCTGCCGTAGGAATCACGGAATATCACAAGCTCCTTTCCGTCGGGATTTGAAGGATTCTCCATGGTTATAGCCGCACACGCACCGGAAAGAAATACCTCATAAGGATCCTTTGATGCCAGCTTTTCCATGTTGTAAACTCTTTCCGCAGATTCGTCATAATTCTTGTCTGTGAACTTCTTTTCAAGATTTACCGTCTTGCAGTTTTCTATCGTGTCATTTGTCAGGTAGTAAAGATCGTCATAAAGACTTGTTATAGCCGAATGACCGCTGTTTACTCCGCGGAATTCGACATCCGCTTTGACCACCTCAAATTCCGAATCAAACTTGTTTCCCATCGCCTCTGAAATCTTTTTTGCAACCGGGATTATCTTTTCCTGCCTCCAGTGAGTGTCCGTAAGATAAAAGTCGGAAAGGGAAAGCTCGCTCGTAACGTCAATATGCTCGGCATAAGGCATACCTTCCTTTACAAGCTCAAACAGCCTGTCATAGTCGAGAGAGGGAAGTCCCTCACCGTCGCGCCACGGGAAATAAGCCTTGTCCGGAACGGTTACCGCATATACCTTGCAACCCTTGGGAGCGATAAACTTGTCATATATGCTTTGGAATTTATCCGTTGCACTCTTTATGTCCTTTTCGCTAAGCTCCTTCTCAAGCTTCATAAGAGAGTTGTCTTTGCGGAAGATATCGTTGTTTTCACGTCTTTGAAGAATATCGTAGTTTATCCTCGCCTTGATCTCACGGAAGGTGTCCCGGAATACGAAATTGTCTGTGGTGTACTTTTCGAAATCCTTTGTAAAGCTGCCGTCAAAGATCGTCTCCTTGTTAAATTCCGGCATTTTTGCGGAAGGACGCCTTTCACTGTCAATGTAGTCCTTTTTGGGAAGGATAAGATTCAATGCCGTAAGTCCGAAAAGCATCAGAAGCAGGAAAAGCGCGGGAATGATATAATTTGTTTTTGTATTGTTTTTCATGTCTTTTCCTCCTTATCAGAATCTGAAGTAAAGGAACGGATTGAATGAGCCGTCTACGAGAAATGCCGTAACAGCGGTAAAGAGTACCGCACACAGGAGCATTGCGACATAGGGGCTGAGCTTCACCTTTTCCTTAAATACCTTTGCCACGGGCATTGCCGCGATAATACCTATAATGAATACCACCGCATAGTTACGAAGATTATACAGCGTTTCAACACCTGCAAAGCTGTCCGCACCGAAGCCGAACATCATGGCAAGTCTCTTTCCCGCAACAGAGAAATTCTCCGCATCAAATATAATAAACGATATGAATACAGCGAGTAGAGTATATATATGTGATATGAATGCAGGGAGCTTCTCAAGGAACTTTTTAATGAACAGCTTTTCCAGCACCAGAAGCACCGCAAAATAAAGTCCCCATACAACAAATGTCATGCTCGCACCGTGCCAGAGACCTGTAAGAGCCCAGACGGTAAGTATATTTAATATCCATCTTACAAAAGGCACACGGTTACCGCCCATGGGGATATAAACATAATCTCTGAACCATGTTCCGAGAGACATATGCCATCTTCTCCAGAATTCCGTCGCACTTTTTGAAATGTAAGGATAGTTGAAGTTCTCGATAAAGTCAAATCCGAATACCTTTCCGAGACCTATCGCCATATCCGAATAGCCGGAGAAGTCAAAGTACACATGAAGCGCATATGCAACAGCATACATCCATGCGAAAAGTACGGTGTTTTCTTCACTCGCCTTGAACGTCGAACAAAGCTCACCGAGGATATTGGCAAGAAGCACTTTCTTTGAAAGACCGATGATGAATCTCTGAAGACCGAGATATACTTTTTCAAAGCTGTAAGTACGCTCCTCAAGCTGCTTGTTGACATCCTTGTATCTTACGATAGGACCTGCGATAAGCTGAGGGAACATGGTGACATATGCCGCAAAGTTGATGATATTCTTCTGTGCGGGCACATCACCTCTGTAAACATCCACACAGTAGCTGAGTATCTGGAAGGTGTAAAAGCTTATACCGATGGGCAACGCGATACCCGGAAGCGTCAGATTAAGACCGAAAAGGGTGTTGACACCGCCTATGGCAAAATCCGCATATTTAAAAACACCCAACGCTGCAAGATTTATACCTACCGCAAGTATCAGCGACAGCCTTGCAAGAGCCTTTTTCTCTGCCTTCATCGCCATTTCCGTGATAAGTGAGAATCCGAAGCCGATGACAGTGGAAGCCACCATAAGCACCATATATTTAGGCTCGCCCCATGCATAAAACAAAAGGCTGGAAGCAAGCAATACCGCATTTGCATAGACCTTCCTGTGTATAAGTGCCGCAACAAAATATGCGACAATCACCGCAGGAAGAAAGTAAAAAAGAAACGGAATACTTGAAAATACCATATTTTTATCCTTTCTGTATGTTGTGTATGTGATATCTTCTTTTGAAAATACGGACAAAAAGAAATCTGCCTTGATCCCCGCACTTTCAAAAAAAGGCAAGCATCCGAACATATATCCAAATGCCTGCCGTAAATTGCATTGGCATAAAGCCTTTTCCGCTTGTTGGCGGTACAGCTCTTATGTCTCAAAGTTGTTGTGACGAAATTATCTTATAATATATCTAAGTACTCTGTACCGATTACTTTACAACCGACTTGAAAGCGTTCATAGCATCCTTTGCGGTATACTGATCGGCAAAATCCGTAGAGATCATGCAGAAGCATACATAATCGCCGGAAACGGATACCTGTATGTCATCAGCCTCAACGCATACCCACTTTCTGGGATCTATTCCTGCCTTCATCTCGTTTGCAACAGCGTTTGCATCCTGACCGGGAGCTACCTTTGCAACAACAAGAGAGTATGCCTGCGCACCGATCATAGGCTCGGAAACAATGGCACTTTCAATCTTTGAAGCATCACCGAGACCGAGATAAGAAGAGCAAGCATCCTTATCTGAAAGATCTACGGGAATAAAACCGAGCATAAATTCCGGCATCTTTATCTCATACATCTTGTTAACTATCTCTTCGGGAGAAAGAGCGACAGCTTCCGGAGCTTCGGGCGTTTCAACGGGAGCTTCCTCAGGCTGTTCAACGGGAGCTTCTTCCGGCTGTTCCGCAGGAGCTTCTTCCGGCACTTCGGGCGTTACTTCCGGCTGAACTGCAGGAACTTCCTCAGGCTCTGCTGCAGGAACATCAGCAGGCTTTTCCGGTTCTGCCGGCTTTTCAGCGGGCTTTTCTGCAGGTTTCTGAGTATCTGCCGGTTTTTCAGCGGGTTTCTCTGCCGGCTTTTCGGCAGGCTTCTGTTCAGACTGTGCCGCATCATCCTTTACTTCCTCTTCGGGAGCTTCTTCGGGATCGACTTCGGGCATTTCTTCAACTCCCTCCTCGGGAAGAACGCTGACGGATGTCTCAACATACTGAGCTTCACCTGTCATGATCTTGTTGAATGCATTTATCGCATCATCCGCGGTAAAATCTTCCTTGAAATCTGTGGAGATCATGCAGAAGCATACAAGGTCACCTGCAGTGGTATACTTGATATCATCCGCGCCGACACATACCCATTTACGGGGATCGATACCGCTGTTCATCTCTTCGGCAACAGCCTTTACATCCTGTCCCTGTGCAACTCTTGCGACAACAAGAGAATAAGCCTGTGCGCCCATCATGGATTCGGTGACGGCAGCTTCCGCGATCTTTGAAGCATCCTCAAGACCGAGATACATCTTTACCGCATCCGCATCCGCAAGATCCACAGGAATGGACATTGTCATAAAAGCGGGAGCCTTCTGAGCATATATGCTGTCAATGATACCGAGAGTGGTATAAGCCGAAGTATCAACTGCCGCTTCCTCGTTCTTTTCTTCGTCGCTTCCGATATTTTCCGTTACGTTGCTTTCGGGAGTCTTTGTTTCTTCCTTTTTGTCCTTACCGCCGCAGGAAGCAAATGCGCCTGCCGCAAGCATGAGTGTGAGTAAGATTGCAAGTGTTTTTTTCATTTTTTGTATTTCCTTTCAAAATATTTTCGTGGTCATAGCCCAACGCTGTCCGAGTGGTTAGACGAAGCCGAAGATCAAAAAGTTCCCGTTTTTTATATTTTTTTTCGTCATTTTTCAAAAATATTTTCCGAACAAAAAAATCGAATATTTTGTGGCGCTTTTTGAAAAATACATACTATATATTGATGTCATCCTTTTTGCATTCTGCTCGGAAAAAAGCTGTTTTAGTCAAAATGCCCAAAAATGTTATAAAGGAACTTTTTTAAAATCCTATGGGATATATACCGTTTTGGACAGCCAAATCCAACAGCCACTTGATTTGTCGTGAGATATAATTTGAAATGACGGAATTGTAAATAAACTAAAATCTCTGTTATGCACAAACTTTCATAAATGTAGTATTTTGTGCTTGACAAACACACAATATATGGTATAATATATCTGCGGCTGAATTCCTTTGATGCCGTAATTCTTATCTTTGGCATATATCCGCAAAGGCGAGGCGGAACAGCATTACATATATATTATAACCTAAAGTTAAGGGAGAGTCAATATGAAAATCATTAAAAGAAGCGGTAAAGAGGTAGTTTTTGACATTCAAAAGATAATTGTTGCCATTGAAAAAGCAAACAATGAAGTTTCTGAGACGGAAAGACTTACCGAACAGCAGATACACGAACTTGCAAAAAGTGTAGAAGATGCCTGCACAAGCTATAACAGAGCTCCCGGCGTGGAAGAGATACAGGACCTTGTCGAGAATAAGCTCATGGCTCTGGGCGTATTCAACATCGCAAGAAAGTACATCACCTACAGATACAGAAGAAACCTCGTTCGTCAGTCCAATACCACAGACGATCAGATCATGACTCTCATCGAATGTAACAACGAGGAAGTAAAGCAGGAGAACTCCAACAAAAACCCGACAGTGAATTCCGTACAGCGTGACTATATGGCGGGTGAGGTCTCCAAGGATATTACAAAGAGAATACTTCTTCCCAAGGATATAGTTGAAGCACACGATGCAGGTCTTATCCACTTCCATGATATGGACTACTTTGCACAGCATATGCATAACTGCGATCTTGTAAATCTCGAGGATATGCTTCAGAACGGAACTGTTATCTCCGGTACCATGATAGAAAAGCCGCACAGCTTCTCCACCGCCTGCAATATCGCTACACAGATCATCGCACAGGTAGCTTCCAATCAGTACGGCGGCCAGAGCATCAGCCTTACACACCTTGCTCCTTTCGTTCAGATAAGCAGAGAGAAGATATCAAAGGTCGTGGATGCGGAATTTGAAAGCGCAGGCATTCAGATAGATGCCGAAAAGAAGAGCAAGATTGTCGAAGACAGACTCAGAGACGAGATCCGCAGAGGGGTACAGACCATCCAGTATCAGGTGGTAACACTTCTCACAACAAACGGACAGGCTCCCTTCGTAACAGTCTTCATGTACCTCAACGAAGCAAAGAACGAGGACGAAAAGAGAGACCTTGCAATAATCATAGAAGAGACACTCAAGCAGAGATATCAGGGCGTAAAGAACGAACAGGGCGTATGGATAACACCCGCATTCCCCAAGCTCATCTATGTTCTTGAAGAAGACAATATCACAGAGGACAGCAAGTACTGGTACCTCACAAAGCTGGCGGCAAAGTGTACCGCAAAGCGCATGGTTCCGGACTATATCTCCGAAAAGATCATGCTTCAGAATAAGATAGACAAGAACGGCAACGGCAACTGCTATACCTGTATGGGATGCAGAAGCTTCCTCACACCTTACGTTGATGAGAACGGCAAACCCAAGTACTACGGCAGATTCAATCAGGGCGTTGTAACGGTAAACCTTGTCGATATCGGTCTTTCCGCAGGCGGCGATATGGATAAGTTCTGGCAGGTATTCGATGAAAGAATGGAGCTTTGCCACAGAGCACTCCAGCAGAGACATGAAAGACTTACAGGCACACTTTCCGATGCCGCTCCCATCCTCTGGCAGCATGGCGCCCTTCTCAGACTTCAGAAGGGCGAGACCATAGACAAGTATCTTCACGGCGGATATTCTACCATCTCCCTCGGATTTGCGGGACTTTGGGAATGTGTATACAGCCTTAACGGCAAGAAGCTCACAGAGCCGGAAGGCGAGGCGCTCGGTCTTGAGATCATGAAGAAGCTCAATGAATACACCGCAAAGTGGAAGGCTGCCGAATGTATAGATTATTCACTCTACGGCACACCTCTTGAAAGCACAACCTACAGATTCGCAAAGTGTCTCCAGAAGAGATTCGGCGTGATCAAGGGCGTTACCGATAAGGGTTACATCACAAACAGCTATCATGTTCATGTAACAGAGCCTATTGACGCATTTGAAAAGCTCACACTCGAAGCAAAATTCCAGACTCTTGCTCCCGGCGGTGCTATAAGCTACGTTGAAGTTCCCAATATGCAGCAGAACCTCGATGCCGTACTTGAGATCATGAAGTTCATCTATGATAACATCATGTACGCAGAGCTCAACACCAAGAGCGACTACTGCCATGAATGCGGCTTTGACGGAGAGATCACAGTCGTTAACGACGAAGACGGAAAGCTCATCTGGAAATGTCCTCAGTGCGGAAATACCGACCAGGCAAAGATGAACGTCGCAAGACGTACCTGCGGCTATATCGGTACTCAGTATTGGAATCAGGGCAGAACGCAGGAGATCAAGGAAAGAGTACTCCATATATAAACAATTGACAATCAATATTTCCTACCGGTCGCTTTTAAAAGTGACCGGTTTTTGTTTTGCATATGATCCGAAAGCATAAAGAAAAACGACCGCCTCGAAAGACGATCGTCTGTGATGTAAAGATATTTACTGCTTTGTTATGGCTTTGTTCTTCCATTTGCCTCTTGCATAGAATATCGATGTAAGCACCGCACCGAGCACCCACGAGATAAGAAGTGAGATCTGAATACACTCATAGCGTCCGTGAGGAAGCTCAGGAGTCCTTGTGAGGAAGGATATGCCGTAAGCAATCGGAACTCTGGCAAGTACCGTCGTACACAGAGATACCCACATTGGAGTAACGGTATCTCCCGCGCCTCTCATAATACCGGAGAGCGACTGAGTAACAGCCATCGCAATATATCCTGTGGCAAGTATCATCATAAGATAGTAGCTCATATCAACAAGCTCTGCGGTCTCAGTAAATACGCCCATCAGAGGCTTTCCGAAAAGAAGTATTATTGCGGTGATGAGTGCCGATGTACCCACTGCGATAAGCGTACCTTGCTTTGCGCCTTTTGAAACTCTGTCGTAGTCTCCGGCACCAACATTCTGACCTGCATATGTTGTCATTGCCGTACCGAACGAGAAGTTAGGCATCATGGCAAAGCCGTCAACGCGCATGATAACAACATTAGCGGCAATGAAAAGCTCACCGAAGCTGTTTGTAAGCGACTGAACAATGATCATAGCCGAGGAGAAGATAGCCTGAGTGAGTCCGGAAGGAAGTCCGAGCTTTATTATACGCATGACATATTCGCCGACCGGCTTGAGATAGGAGAGCTTGAAATCAAAGAACTGCTGCATTCTCGAAAGCTTCCAAAGACAGAGAGCCGAAGAAACACACTGTGCGATGACCGTCGCAAGAGCAACGCCCGCAACCTCCATGTTGAGATTTGCAACAAAGAAAATATCAAGAATTATATTGAGAATCGTCGCCACAAGAAGATACAGAAGAGCCGAGAAAGAATCTCCGAGACCTCTTATGATACCGCTGAGAATATTGTAATACGCCATTCCCATAATACCTATAAGGGAGATGGTGAGATAGTCACAGCACCAGTCAAGTGTCGATGCGGGAGTGTTAAGAACAACAAGCAACGGCCGTATCAGCGGAGTCATGACAGCTATAAGTATAATACACGCAATAGCTGTAACGGTGATACAGTTACCGACAGTAAAGGAAAGACTCTTTCTGTTTTTAGCACCGAAATACTGAGAGACCATTATGCTCGCACCTGCGGAGATACCGATAAACAGTACCAGAAGCATATTCAGGATAGGACCGCAGCTTCCGACCGCGGAAAGAGCTCTGTCGCCCGCCTTTACAAAATCGGGATTGTTTATATTCGCCGCAATTACATCTGCGGAATCCTTTATGTAATGGCTTACCACGATACTGTCAACCGTATTATACAGCTGCTGCGCGATATTTCCTATGAGCATCGGTAGTGTGAACGCTACGATGCTTTTCCACGGTACACCCTTTGTCATGTCCGTAGGAGCAAACAGTTTCTTTATGGATGTCATCTTATCCTCCTTGAATTTTTCGCACATATTTTTCCATTATAATAACAGAGTAAAGTATACCACAGATCGCCCGGAAAATCAATGTACATACTGTGAATAGGCGAAAAATCGCCGAGGCAATAATGGGAATATATTTGTGTAAACAATACAACGGTGATTAGTTAACCGAACGAAATTCCCTCAGCCGGAATCCTGCCCCCGGTCATCGTTAAACCGGGAAACGACGGAGTTTTGTCTCCATTCACCAATATACATGATCACATCACAAAAAAAGTTATAGATATCATTCTCACATATAACCACATTCACTTGCCGGGTAACGTAATAACAAAACCGATGTATATATTCAGCTTAATTACCGCCCTCGCAGAATATCCTTTTGAATTCCGTCGGTGAATATCCAACCCTGTTCTTGAACGCCTTGCTGAAATGATATATATCCGAATATCCCAGCCTTTCCGCGATATACGTAACACTGCTCCTCTCGCTCAAAAGAAGCTCCTTTGCAAGACTCAGCTTGTAGTTGATCATGTATTCCTTCGGGGACATGTTGTGAACATCGAAAAACATCTTTTCAAAATACCGCCTGCTGACAGAACACATCTTAGAAAGCGTTTCTATCCTGAAATCACGTTCAAGACAGTTGGCGTGAAGATACTCCGTAGCCATGTGGATCTTTTTCATATTTACACTCGTGCTGTACGTATTCATACGCCGTACAAGAAAGGAAGCTATTCTGTACAGATTGGATTTGTTAAGCACCGCACTGTCTATAGCTTTTTTTCGCCATTCCTTTTCCATGTCGGAGAATATTCGCCTTACAGCATTGTTCTTCTCAAACTTCACAACAAACGGGCGGAACAACACATCATCCGGTATTTCGAAATCAACGGTTATGACAAGCCCCTTCTCTCCCTCAAATTCAATGATATATTCCTCGTTCTTTGGGATCACAAGTACCGAGTCCGGCTGTGTACGTACAGTGCCGTCACTGAAACGGTATATCTCCGAGCCGTTCACCGTGTAAAGCATACCGCAGTGATATCTTCCGTTGTTCTTCATCGGATAATCAGTCTTTTCCGCATTGTATACCGTGACAAATGGTATTTCGCAAACATACAAGTTTGAGAGAAAGTCTATACTCATAAATATCACCTCTTTGTGCAATAATTGTAGCATACAAGTAATAAAAAATCAATAGTAAAAGCAATGTCCTGTTCGCAAAATTACAAATGTATCTCGAAATAACATTTACCGAACCTTCTGTGTAAGATATAATGATATACATCAAAATATTGCGAGGTGTTTTCAATGATATATATCAGCGACAAAGACAGAGAATTTATAGAAAACAAATACCACCTGCAAAGCGAACCCTTCAACCCACTTTCAAGATTTGCCTATCACGGGATAATATGTGATTATACCGAAGGCCTTGATGATGACGGTATGCGTGCGGCTCTTGTAAAGCTCCGCGAAAAGAGCGAGGGAACGGATCACGCACTCATAAAAGCGAAAGCCTTCGCATTCGTTCTTGACAACGCAAGGATTGCTCTTGATGAGCATGACTATTTTCCCTGCCTCTATAATTGGGGACGTCCCCTTGACGGCATCTTCATAAACAAATGGCAAAGGGAGCTGTTCGATTCGATCCCGGGACTCAATGAAAATATAAATGACTTTAACGCATCCGGTCTTGCAGAGATGTGGCTTGATACAAATCACGTCGTTCCCGATTGGAAAGATATATTTGCGCTTGGCTTCCCCGGACTTCTCGCTCGTTCGAAAAAATATCACCAAAGCCACAAAAATGAAGGTACACTTACCGATAAAGAAGAAGCTTTCTTCACTTCAATAGAGACGGAATACGAGGCAATACTGCGCTTTATAAAAAGACTTATTGCTTATACCGATACACACATAAGCGAAAAATCCGAACTTGTAAAAAAGAGTCTTACAACATTATACAACGGCAAGCCGGAAAATACCTTTGATGTACTTATGCTCATGTACATCTACTTTATCCTCTCGGAATCGGTGGACAGCTTCCAGGTGCGCTCACTCGGACACGGCTTTGACAGAACCCTGTGGAAATACTACAAAAACGATATTGACAGCGGCACATTCACTAAAGATGAGATAAAGACCTTCCTGTCATATTTCATGCTTCAGTTTTCTGCAATAGGTAATTACTGGGGGCAACCGATGTATCTGTGCGGCACCGATTTTGACAATAAGACTGACATATCCGAGCTGACATACGATATCCTTGAAGTCTATGACGCACTGTGCCTGTACAATCCCAAGATACAGTTCAAGATAACACCCGAAACAGATAAAAAACTGCTTCTCCGTGTCCTTGATATGATAAGAAATGGAAAGAACAGCTTTGTACTTTGCTGCGTGCCGGGTATCACAAAGTCACTCATGAGCTGTTACGGTACAACATTCGAAGAAGCCCGTGACTGCGATATCAGCGGCTGTAATGAGATGCACGTGCGTGCGGATGAAGCAAATATGATATCCTCTGTTGCAAACCTGTCAAAAGCGGTGAGCTACGTTTTCGATAACGGCTTTGATACAATATCCGGGAAGCAAATGGGACTTAAAACAGGCGATGTCACAACATTTACAATCTTTGAAGAATTCTACGAGGCGGTAATGAAGCAGGTAACTCATATAATTGACCGCATCCTCGGCATGGCAAGACAGTATGAGCATTATGTAGCCGAGGTAGATCCGTCAGTAATGCTTTCCGCAACCATGGAAAGAGCCCTCAAAAAGAAAGTGGATGCCTACGCATTCGGTGTAAAATATCCCACATCGTCAATACTTCTCAATGCCTTTGCGACAACGGTCGACTCGGTGCTCGCGGTAAAGGAGCTGGTCTTTGAAAAAGGAGAGGCAACTCTTTCCGACTTCAAAAAAGCACTTGATAACAATTGGGAAGGCTATGAGATACTTCGCAGAAAAGCCTTGTCCGCCAAACACAAATACGGCACAAACGACACGGAAGCAGATATGTATGCTTCGGCAATGTTCAATAAGATAGCGGTATATATTACGGGACAGAAAAACAGCCGCGGAAGCATTTACAAAACGGGAGTACCATCCACCACACACTTCATTCTCCACGGAAGATGTACCAAAGCCACTCCCGACGGAAGAAGAAGGGGAGAAGAGCTTTCAAAAAATACCGCCCCGTCATAGGTACGGAAAGAAACGGAGTTACAGGAACAATGCTCTCCGCAATGAAGACCTCAATGTGGCTGTTCTCGGAAGCATATGTGCTTGACCTTATGCTGCATCCATCATCCGTACAGGGCGACGACGGACTTTGTGCAATGTACGGACTTGTTATGAACTATATGAAGAATTACGGGATAAGCATTCAGTTCAACGTATTTGACTCAAAGATGCTGCGTGATGCACAGAAGTATCCCGATAAATACAAAAATCTCCAGGTACGTGTCTCCGGCTGGAACGTTCTATGGAACAATATGTCAAAGACCGAGCAGGATGCCTATATCGTTCGCTCGGACGGACTCGGGAAATAAAGATCACGGATACTCTCATTGCTGGGGGTATCCGTGTTGTGTGTATTTGCTAGACATATTCATGTAATATATCCTATAATTCCTTCACAATCAGCTTTGCCATATGGAATGCCAGTTTATTCCCGCCGGACTTGTATGCCTCATATAAAGCGATAGCAAGTTCAAACCTTTCTTCCGGAGTAACACATTCGTCTTTCTTTTGATGGAACAGCTTGAGTAACGTTAATCCGTTATCATCTGTAGCGTTCCAGAATTCAGTGACGCAAATAACGCAAGCTTCATTTGGCGGAAGACTCTTTATCTTCTCAAAAAGGTACTCATTTTCGGACGGTAAGTTCATGTCATACTCCTTTTATGTTGCAATATTCGGGTAAAATAAAAAGTGCGCCCACCGAAGCAAGCGCACAAAAACGCAAACTCCGATAGTCGCCAAACTAACAAATGATGAAGGGATAACCACAACAGCACAGTAAGAGTTTGCATTTTATCAATGCTGAACTGTACTATTGTGCACCAAAATGAGTATAAAATCCCCTTGTAAAATATAGCATATTTTCATCATATTAAGTTAGTTTGGCATACCAATAATACCATATTTTTTTAAATTTGTCAATATACATACAAAAAAAGACCCCACAGCCCAAAGCCGCAAGGTCAAAAATCATTATTCTTCCTTCAAAAACAGAGCATCCATAGCCTCAACATCCCAAGTACCCCTGTGGTAAAGTCCCATGGCATCATCATTATACTGCCAATAAGTCCACGGAATACCGTTTTCAAGGCAGAATTCGGTTATAGTGCTGAGATACCACGACGAATCCTCTCTTTCCGCAAGAGAAAGATTCAGTCCAAATTCGTTTAGCACAACCGGAATACCCGTGTTGTCAATAAACTTCTTTGTTTCATTGAGATTCCACATAAGCTCATCACGCATCTTGTCGTCAAGTCGTATCTGCTTGCCCGCTTCTCTGCCTGCCCATGTGAAGCCCTGATGGGTAAAGTCACCGGGATGATAGATGTGTACAGCAACGGCAAGATTGTCGCCTTCGGGAAGCTGGAGCTCACCCAATTGCCACGGCTGATTGCCGTCGGGAGCTGCACAGATTATGAGCCTTGTCGGATTTGTTTCGCGTATCTTCGCAACAGCTTCATTTTGAAGTACATTCAGCTTGTGTGCGGGAAGTGTCTTTATGCTCGGCTCATTCATAAGCTCAAATGATATAAGCTCGGATCTGTCCTTATACCTTTCCGCAACAAGACCCCATATAGTCAGAAATGTTTCCTTATCTTCCGCCTTTGACGAATCAATATCATACCATCCGTGAAAATCAATGGTGATATAAAGCCCCACACTTTCCGCAAGATCAAGAATATTGTCAAACTTTTTCATTTCTGTCTCATCAAGAGTCTTGGTTTTTTCTGAATATACAAGACGAAAATCAATCGGAATACGGATATGATCAAATCCCTGTCTCTTTATGTTCTCATAGGTTTCATTGTTGGAAAGATAGCGCAAGCCGGGGTTGTAGCTGGTAGCTCCCTCAAGATAGTTTGTATTTATGCCTACCGAAAAAGGAAACTCAGACTTTTCCAGCAGTTTTTCGCTGTAAGCTGCCGATACAGAAGCATCATAATCAACTTTTTTGTCATTTATGTGTACAAACGAAGTTACCGCCACAGCCGCAGCTCCCGCCGCAGCAAGAATTTTAAAAAACATCTTCATACTACTCCTTTTTCCAAAAACATATACCAAAATACGACCTCATAGGGATAAACTCTACAAGGTCGTATTAATTCTTTATTTACGAGTCACACCGCAAGCTCATTAAAACTTTCAGCGATTCGCCAATAAAGCACGACGCAGTCGTGCGGCTTAACTCTTAAGCATCAAAGGATCAACCTTTGATTGCAGCCTGAGCAGCAGCAAGTCTTGCGATCGGTACTCTGAAGGGAGAGCAGGATACATAGTCAAGACCGATTGTATGGCAGAACTCAACGGATGTCGGGTCGCCACCGTGTTCGCCGCAGATACCAACATGGAGATCCTTGTTAGCAGGTCTGCCGAGAGCGAGAGCTGTCTTCATAAGACCACCTACACCGATCTGGTCGAGCTTAGCGAAGGGATCGTTTTCGAAGATCTTTGTATCGTAGTAAGCGTTGAGGAACTTACCTGCGTCGTCTCTGGAGAAGCCGTATGTCATCTGAGTAAGGTCGTTTGTACCGAAGCAGAAGAAGTCAGCTTCCTTAGCGATCTCGTCAGCAGTTACACAAGCTCTGGGGATTTCGATCATTGTACCAACTTCGTATTCAAGCTTTGCGCCTGCAGCAGCGATCTCAGCATCAGCTGTTTCAACAACTACCTTCTTAACGAACTTGAGCTCCTTGATGTCGCCAACAAGGGGAATCATGATCTCGGGCTTAACGTTCCAGTCAGCGTGCTTCTTCTGAACGTTGATAGCAGCTCTGATAACAGCAGCTGTCTGCATCTTAGCGATTTCGGGATATGTTACTGCAAGACGGCATCCTCTGTGACCCATCATGGGGTTGAACTCGTGGAGAGAAGAAATGAGAGCCTTGATATCTTCAACAGTCTTGCCCTGAGCCTTTGCGAGAGCAGCGATGTCAGCTTCTTCTGTGGGAACGAATTCGTGGAGAGGGGGATCGAGGAATCTGATACATACAGGTGTTCCTTCAAGAGCCTCGTAGAGAGCTTCAAAGTCGCCCTGCTGGTAGGGAAGGATCTTTGCAAGTGCAGCTTCTCTTGCTTCAACTGTGTCGGAGCAGATCATTTCTCTGAATGCAGCGATTCTTTCAGCTTCGAAGAACATATGCTCTGTACGGCACAGACCAATACCTTCAGCACCGAGCTCACGAGCCTTCTTAGCGTCAGCGGGAGTATCAGCGTTTGTTCTTACCTTAAGTCTTCTGTACTTGTCAGCCCATGCCATGATTCTGCCGAATTCACCTGCGATTGTAGCATCAACTGTGGGGATGATACCGTCGTAGATGTTACCTGTAGAACCGTCGATGGAGATAGCGTCGCCTTCGTGGAATACCTTTCCTGCGAGCTCGAACTTCTTGTTCTCTTCATCCATCTTGATCTCGCCGCAGCCGGATACGCAGCATGTACCCATACCACGAGCAACAACCGCTGCGTGAGAAGTCATACCGCCACGAACTGTGAGGATACCTTGAGCAGCCTTCATACCTGTGATATCTTCGGGAGATGTTTCAAGTCTTACGAGAACTACCTTTTCTCCTCTTTCCTTCCAAGCAACTGCGTCTTCAGCTGTGAATACAACCTTACCGCAAGCAGCTCCGGGGGAAGCGCCGAGACCCTTACCCATGGGAGTAGCAGCCTTGAGAGCCTTAGCATCGAACTGAGGATGGAGAAGTGTATCGAGGTTTCTGGGGTCGATCATGAGAACAGCTTCCTGTTCTGTCTTCATGCCTTCGTCAACGAGGTCACAAGCGATCTTGAGAGCAGCCTGAGCAGTTCTCTTACCGTTTCTTGTCTGGAGCATATAGAGCTTTTCGTTTTCAACTGTGAACTCCATATCCTGCATATCGTGATAATGGTTTTCAAGGATTCCGCAGATCTCAACGAACTGTTTGTAAGCTGCAGGGAACTTCTTTTCCATTTCTTCTATCTTCATAGGTGTTCTTACACCCGCAACAACGTCTTCACCCTGTGCGTTAACAAGGAATTCACCCATGAGCTTCTTTTCGCCTGTAGCAGGGTCACGTGTGAATGCAACACCTGTACCGCAGTCATCACCCATGTTACCGAATGCCATTGCCTGTACGTTAACGGCAGTACCCCAAGAATAGGGAATATCGTTGTCTCTTCTGTAAACGTTAGCTCTGGGGTTGTCCCAAGAACGGAATACGGCCTTAACCGCACCCATGAGCTGTTCCTTGGGATCGGAGGGGAAGTCAGAACCGATCTTAGCCTTATATTCAGCCTTGAACTGGTTTGCAAGCTCCTTGAGGTCTTCAGCTGTAAGATCAACGTCGAATGTAACGCCCTTCTTAGCCTTCATCTCGTCGATGAGTTCCTCGAAGTACTTCTTACCAACTTCCATAACAACGTCGGAGTACATCTGGATAAATCTTCTGTAGCAGTCATATGCCCATCTGGGGTTACCGGACTTAGTAGCCATAACTTCTACAACTTCTTCGTTAAGACCGAGGTTGAGGATTGTGTCCATCATACCGGGCATGGATGCACGAGCACCGGAACGAACGGAAACGAGAAGGGGATTTTCCTTGTCGCCGAACTTCTTACCGGTAACAGCTTCCATCTTAACGATGTATTCGTTGATTTCAGCCATGATTTCAGCGTTGATCTGCTTGCCGTCTTCATAGTACTGAGTACAAGCTTCTGTGGAGATGGTAAAGCCCTGGGGAACAGGGTTTCTGTCCGGGAACTTTTCCTTAAAAATGTTTGTCATTTCCGCAAGGTTTGCGCCCTTACCGCCAAGGAGTTCACGCATGTTAGCGTTACCTTCGGTAAAGAGATAACAATACTTCTTTGCCATTTTGAGTTTCCTCCTGAAATTTTAAGATGTGAATTTTCACTCGCACCGCTTATTATACCACAATTTCTTTCCTATTTCTATAGCTTTTGCATTTTTTTACAAAATTAAGATATTTTTTACACATTCCCAATAATTGTCGGGAATTTAACAAAAGCCAAAAGACATAGCAATATGATTTTTATAAAATTTTCGCAAAAATACTCCCCGATCCTCAAAACTGCCGTTGGAAGACCGGGGGTTGCGATCATGTATTTATATTATACTCCGATATATCAGAGCGAATAACCTTCCGGCGTCGGATAATACTTTTCGGGATCGGGAGAAACACGGCAAAGTTCGTCATCCTCCGGAACAACGGCAATAACAGCATCCTTTTCGCCGAGACTGTTCATGATGTAATCTTCAATACCGTCATCAAACTTCTCGTAGTGATCGTACGGCACACCGCAAAGACCGTACAGACCGTCTTTGTATTGAATGTAAGTATTGCCGCGCATTACGGGAAGATGCTTTTCTTCAAGCGCGCTGCAGGATATGAGCGTGTTTATACTTCTGTCAAAAATATTGTTTTCAACAATAAAGTCCTCTGCCGGATACATCCTCTTGTTGCGAAGCCATCCGCCCTGAATATGACGTGCCACTCTGTTGGGCCTCTGCCATCCGAAGCCTCCCGCATATCTGCAGATGTTGCCTGTCATGCGTATGTGCTTCATACAAGCCTCATCATTGCCCTGCTGATCGCAGAAATATTCAATGGAGTATATGCATCTTTCAAAGAGGTTATCCTTGTATGTTACATTTTCCATTATAACCGGAACATCGCACGGACCTTTCCTTTGGTGAGTAACACCGGCATCGTAAACATCGTAGAACCAACAGTTCTCAACGCTGAAGTTTGTGCAAAGACCGTACATTTCAACACCGTTTCCGAGCCTTGTGAAGTTTGTGCCGTCTTTGTTGGCAGAGCCTGCGCCGCCGATGACACCGAATACACAGTTCGTGATATGAAGATTCTTTATAGTTCCCGAGCTTACACCGAAGAACGCATTGAGAACACAAATATTGTCAATGTGTATATCCGAATTACATCTGACTCTGATACCGCATATTTTTATCTCTATCTCAATATCCTTGAAACGAGCACCGGGATTTTCCTCGGAATAAACATAAAGAAACTCATTGTTGTGTCTGTCGCTGTAGAATTCAAGATCATGCTGTAATTCCTCAAGCTTTTCCGTAAAGCCGTGATGTCCCACACATCTCTTGAAGCCGTGATACTTACCGTCAAAAACAATATGACCTACATCCACACCAAAGGGATACATATATTTCCATACGTTTGGAATATCCGTCTTTACCCACTCGTGGGGAACGGCATAATTTTTCGGTGAAACATTGATGACAGGCTTCTTTCCTTCGCCGTAAGCGGAAAGCGTGATGCCGGATTGATTGATGCTTATACTACCTCTCCATGTGCCGCCTCTTTCAAGGAATATGGCATCCCCGAAAGCGAGCGGAAGGGTATGAATCCTCTCAAGAGTCTGTATCGCAGTTTCGGGGGAAAGACCGTCATTCATGTCATTTCCATTGGGAGAAACATAGTATGCCGTACCTGTGTAGGTTACTTCCGTCTTTGAATTGAGTATCCTCTCCTTCAGAGCCTCGGCCTTTTTGTCTATCTCTGCGAGAAATTTCTTATCTGCAACTATCATGATATGATCCTTTCTTTATCGTAAATGCTTAAATGCCCGACCATTCTTCATTCTTATCCAATGATAACATATTATACAGATCAATAAAAGTAAAATTGTATTCTTTTCCGGTAATATTGTATCAAAAGCATAATGTCCGCAGTGCCGCACCGTACAACTACCTTTTGTATCAGCCGACACTGCGGACAACCGTATTGTTCAATAAATTACTTAAGTGCTTCTTCCATAAGAGGGAAAGCATTCGCCGAAGCAAGATTCGGGAAGGCAGCCCAGCCGGCGATATCTATATATCCGTCTGTGGGATATGTACCGTCATAGAACTTCTGACCGGTGACGGATGAGCCCGCAATAAAGAACTGCATCTGCCTAAAGCCCTTCATTCCGGACGGAAGTCCCGATGCCCTCATGATAACAGTTTCCCATTCACCGTTTCCGGCAGTCTCGTTTACCGCCGCAACGCCCTTGCTTCCGGACATTGCTGTGTCGTTCTCGTCATAAAGCTGATAAAGCATTCCGCTGGGTTTTATCTTAAGATTTGTACGCATGAGTACCTTGATGTAAACAGCATCCTCCTCACTTGTCGCATTGAAGCCGTAACAGTTGAGCATCACCCTGTCCTCGGTGTTGTCAAAGGTGAAGTGCATATACTTCATACCGAGAAGACTGTCTGTCATCTCATCGGCTTTTACGGAAGGCTTAAGCTCGTTGTATATCCTTCCCTTTGCCTGCAGCTTAATGACAGACGGAGCTTTGACATTGCTGCTTTCCGTAGCAGTGGGCTGTATAGCTTCAACGGCTACCTGTGCTTTTTCCTCCTCTGTAGGCTTTGTAGGCTCAACTACCTTTCTGTCTTCTTCCGTTATCTCCGCCTTTTTGTCCGTAGCATACGAGAACTGCCAGAGAGGTATGTATTCGGTAAAGTATACCTTTGCATCCGCATCGCCCAGAATATTCTTTATAACCTTTGCCGCCGCAGGATTCGTGTTTGCACTTTCATTTCCGTGGAGATACAGCTTGTTGCCTATACCCTGGATATATGTGTTTCCGCTGTATACGGGAAGAGTTGTATCATAGTAGCTCTGTACCTGGATAAGCTCATGCACCGCTCTGTCGAATATGTTGTTCTTTATCTCGAAGTTTGTATACTCATTTTCCGCAGAACTGCTTCTTATGTGCCTCTGATTGTTGATGTCGGGACGAGAAGAACCGAAACCGTAGCCGGCACGGCGAAGAAGATTATTCTCAATAAGGAAGTTTTCACCGGCTCTTATCTCCGTGACTCTCGAAGAATCCGCACCGAAGAAGTACTCAACGCTGTATACACAGTCTGTGATAACATTGTTGGTATACTTTACATCATCCTGACGGAGATTTCCCTTGGTTGACGCGGATACCTGCTGTGTAACGCCCGCATCGTAGCACTGATAGATGTAGCAGTTGTCAACAATGTACCCGTCACATCCGCCATAGACCTCAACGGCATTACCCGCTCTTGTGGGAACGCCGGACTTTGCATTGTAGCTTCCCGCACTGCCGCCTATCCATCCTATCTCGCAGTTTGTAACGGTAAGATTCTTCTGAGTTGCTGCCGTAATACCGTAATATGCGTATTTTATGCAAAGATTGTCTATCGTAACATCACTGTTGGCACTTACTGCTATCTGAGAGCCCTTGACAATAAATTCAATGCTGTCAAAAATCTTGCCGGGGTTACCGTTGTCACATCTGAGATACAGAACTCCCGTATCCGTTCCCGCTGCATGGAAGAACTTGAAGTTGTGATCAAGTCCCGTCTTGTAATCATATTCTGCGGCAGGATTGCCTTTAACAAAGAACTTACCGTTAAGATAATAGGGAACATCCTTTATCGCATAGCCCTCACCTTCATTGAAGACGATAGCACCGACATCCTGCATTGTTCCGTTGTTGTACTGCCAGATAAGTGCACCCGTACTTGTGTCTTCATGTATGAGAGACCATTTTGATGCATCCGCACCGTTTTCGGGAGAGCCGTACAGTACAGGCTTTGCACCCTCGCCGTAAGCCGAATATGTAACGCCTGCCTTTGCGGTGATCCTCTCGCGGAACAGATCGCCTCTCTTTAAAAGTACAGCATCA
>SVQR01000222.1 GCA_015065225.1 Oscillospiraceae bacterium
AAACTCGTCATCAAGCTCGGGAAGCTCTTCCTTTTCGATCTTGTGGAGAATTACCTTGAACTGTGCATCCTTGCCCTTGAGTTCTTCTGCATGATACTCTTCGGGGAACTTAACATTCACTTCAAACGCATCATCGGATACGGACTTGCCGACGATCTGATCCTCAAATCCGGGAATAAATGCACCGGAACCGAGTGTGAGCTTGTGACCTTCAGCCTTACCGCCATCAAAAGGAACACCGTCTACAAAGCCTTCGTAGTCAATAGTTGTGATATCACCGTTCTCGGCTGCTCTGTCTGTGATCTCGATTGTTCTTGCATATCTCTTCTGAACATTTGCAAGCTCCTGATCTACCTCTGCATCCTCAACGGATACTGTTGTCTTTGTAGCAGCGATGCCCTTGTAAGAGCCGAGCTTTACGTCAGGTCTTCTTGTAAATGTAACCTTTACGATTACGCCTTCTTCGTTATCGAAATCAACATCTGCGATCTCGGGAGTAGCAACCGGCTTGAATCCGCATTCTGCGATAGCTGCATCTGCTTCTGCGGGAGCGATAGCGTTGAGAGCAGGCTCATAGAAAACGCCCTTGCCATACATCTTTTCAATGATAGCCTTAGGAGCCTTACCCTTTCTGAAGCCGGGAATCTGGATCTTCTTTACTTCTTTCTTGTAAGCATCAAGTACCGCCTTGTTGAACTTTTCTCTGTCTATGACAAGAGTTACCTCAACGGTATTTACTGCTGTTTCCTGTGTGTTCTTAAGCATTTTTATTCCTCCGTAATGCATCCGGAATTTGCCGGACACATGAAATAATATACAGATCAGATATAACTATTCAATCTATCTATTCTATTTTACTCATTTTTTCAGATATGTCAAGAGCTTTTACGATAAATCGTTATCTTGCACAACCTTTACCTTGTTATACAATTTTCATTGGGCAAAATTGCAAATAATCACAAGCAACAAGGTGAAGGCTCATCCCATAAAACTCCTTGTCCAGCTGGGATTCGGATACGCCGTGGAGATGTCCGTAATACACCGTTTCTATCTCGTGGCGGTACAGTACATTCATGATATCATCGTTCATGAAAGAGCCGAATATCGGCGGATAGTGAAGAAAAACCAACATTTCCGAATCGGGATACTCCTCTTTGAGCTTTTCTCCCTCGGAAAGAGACATCTCAAGCCTTTGTGCTTCTCGCTTGATTATCTTCTCGTCCTCTTTTTTGACACCTATCTCATCTATCCAACCGCGTGTACCGCAGATTATTTTTCCGTCTGAAAAGTAGGCGTTGTTGAAAAGGAAGTTTATCGTATCAAAGCCGTTATCCTCGCAGAAGCGGTTCATCTTTGTGACGGTATCCCACCAGTAATCATGATTGCCCTTACCGATGAGCTTTCTTCCGGGAAGATCGTTTATAAAGCGCAGATCTTCAAGTACATTCGATAACCCCATCGCCCAAGAGATATCTCCGGGTATTACGACGGTATCTTCCTTTGTTACAAGCCTTATCCAGTTCTCACGTATCCTTTCGGCGTGATTCTCCCAGTTCTTGCCGAAAATGTCCATTGGCTTATCGGTACCGAAGGATAAATGGGGATCTGAAATTGTAAACAGTGCCATAAGTCTCTCACTTTCGGAAAATTTCTGTATTTGTCCGTATATTCAAAGCTATGTCAAGTAATAATATACCCGATACTATTTCTTTGAGGTGGCATAATATGAACAACGGATTCTTTGATTCAAGCCTTTTCGGGAACAACATCCCCCAGCACATTCACGGTATAAGATGTGATGTGAAAAACTGTCTTTACCATGACGGTGACAATTACTGCACAGCGACAAGGATAAACATCGGACCATCCTTTGCGTCATCCTGCACCGATACTGTATGCGCTACATTCAAACCGAAATCGGTAAAATAGTGTATCGGTATTTGGCTCGAAAACCGGGACTTTTGTCCCTTACATATTTATTTTGTGATGAATCTTTCCGCTGCTGCCCAGAGCTCTGCTGTATCTTTACCAACCGTTTCCTTAAAGCGTACCTCTGCACTCTTGAGTCTTGCAAGAGGTGCGGGGATTTCTGTTGAAGTAAGTGCGGAGAGCTTATCCAGACATTCGAACGCGTTGTCGCTTGCTTCCTCGCCCAGTGACTTTATTACGTCATAGGGGAATTTATAGGGACTTGCCGTGGATGCGGTCACTACCTTCACTCCGTCATTATTGTATGCATCAAGAGCTGCGCCGATGCCTACTGCAGTATGGGGATCAACAATGTAGGAATACTTATCGAAGATGCTCTTTATTGTCCTTGCGGTCTTTTCTTCGTCGCTGTAGAGACCTGTGAAGTTCTTCTTTATCTCTGCAAATACTTCCGGCTCAACGGTATACTTTCCGTCTGACGAAAGTGCCGCCATGTAAGCACGTGTCTTTTCCGCACCCGCAACACAGTAGAGGAGTCTTTCAAGGTTTGAAGAGATGAGGATATCCATGGAAGGAGACATTGTTGTATAGAATTCTCTGTTTCTGTCATATGTTCCTGTCTCAAGGAAGTCAGTGAGAATATTGTTCTTGTTGGAGGCGCATACCAGCTTTCTTACGGGAAGTCCCATTCTCTTTGCAAGGTAAGCCGCAAAGATATTGCCGAAGTTACCTGTGGGAACAGCAACATCTATTTCTTCACCGAGCTTGATATCACCGCTCTTTACGAGGTCACAGTATGCCGAGATGTAATAAACTATCTGAGGTGCAAGTCTGCCCCAGTTAATGGAGTTTGCACTGGAAAGGAAGTATCCCTTTGCATCAAGCTCGTCTGCTATAGCCTTGTCGGAGAATATCTTCTTTACACCTGTCTGAGCATCGTCAAAGTTTCCGTTGATAGCACATACATATACGTTATCTCCCTTTTGCGAAGCCATCTGGAGCTTCTGCATATCACTTACACCGTCATTGGGATAGAATACGCAGATCTTAACTCTTTCAACATCGCAGTAGCCTTCAAGCGCTGCCTTGCCTGTATCACCGCTTGTAGCGACGAGTATCACAGCCTGTCTCTTTTCACCTGTCTTGTCAAGTGCCATAGAAAGCAGTCTCGGCATTATCTGGAGTGCCATATCCTTGAATGCACAGGTAGGACCATGCCAGAGTTCAAGCACTCTTACGCTTTCTCCGAGAGCAACAACGGGAGCTGCTCCGCCGATAAACTTATCTTCCGCATAAGCCGCCGATGCCGCCTTTGCAAGTTCTTCCTTTGTGTAATCCGTAAGATAAAGAGAAAGCACTTCCGCAGCTCTTTCAATGTAAGTCTTATCGCAAAGTCCCTTGATATAGTCAAGATCAATTGATGGGATGGATTCGGGCATAAAAAGTCCGCCGTCATCCGCGATACCTTGCTTTATTACCTCTGCCGAGGTCTTTGCTGTCTTTCTTTCCGTGTCTCTTGTGCTGTAGTAATTCATTTTATATGTCCTTTCTTTTATCGCTTTGTGCGAAGAAATTATTTACTTTCAAAGATTATTAATGTAGAAGTTATATGCATTGTTAAAGAAAATGTCGTTTACTGTACTTTCCGGAACACCGTCTTTTATAAGCCTGTCATAGAGCCTGTCTATCTCGGATACATCGCGGATATGATCAGACATCTTTGTTCCGTCCCAGTCGCATCCAAGGCAGAGCGTCTTCTCACCGCCATGTTCAAGACAGTAATGCACATGTGCCGCAATATCTCCGAGAAAATCGTCATCCTGCGTCACCGGCGCTTCCGCATATTTCATGCTGACGTGCGATTGGCATAAGTTCAATCCTACAATGCCGCCTCTTTCAATAATCAACGCAAGCTGATCTCTGTCAAGATTTCTGCCGTGTGGGCTTATCTCTTTGTAATTGGAATGCGATGCGACTATCGGATTTTTTGTGTTTTGGACAGTATCCCAAAAGCTCTTTACCGACATATGGGAAACATCAACTATAATACCGAGTCTTTCA
>SVQR01000223.1 GCA_015065225.1 Oscillospiraceae bacterium
CCCCACCGAGTGAGGAAATGGAACCCGCCGCCTATAGAGGCGGGGGACATCTTGCTCACGTTATATCAAATATTATAACCGTACCGATCTTTTTTGTCAAGGAAAAACAGAAAAATGCGGAGATCGTGATATATGCCGCAAAAAGTAACACATTCGATTCCCGCATTATGCCGTATTTACTGTTTTATGTCCTGTCGTGCTTCGGAAGATAATCCGGAAGCTCAAAAAGTCCGTCACGCTCTGCAAAATATATGCCGCAGGTGCTGTCTGTTTTCTTTATTTCATCCACCGTATTTTCGTTATACGGCAGGAACGAGTTATTGTCAAGAGAGCAGTAATGACCGAAGCTCGTCTGTGCGCCCTCGCCTTTGTAGCCGACAAAGATGTTGTTCCTGAATTTCGGCAGATACTCACCCTTTGCGGCACAGCAATGTATCATCATATCCCTTGCCCTGTCAAAGATGTTTCCCTCTATGACGTAGTTCTCGTCAAGATAGTTCGCATGATGCCAGCCTTTTATGTGTGCCGCTGGGAAATAACCGTCGGGGGAAGGTCTCATCTCACCGAAGCCGAAGCCGGAATAGCGCATTATGTTGTTTATCACCTTTATATCCTTCTGATATCTTACACTTACCGTATCATCCGGTGCACCCAGAAAATACTCATAGCTGTAGGTGCAGTACTCGATGAGGTTTTCCGAATAGGTGATGTTCGTCATCTTTATATCATAGGTAAGTCCCCGTGCCGCCTGATGTGTCATTCCCGCATCGTAGCATTGATAGATATAGTTATGCTCAAGGAGAACATTTTTGCTGTTGCCGTAAACTTCAATGCCGTTGCCGACACCTGTGACATCGCCCAAGGTCTTTTCTGCCCTGCTAAAGCCGTGTACGCATCCGCCGATCCAGCCTATCTCGCAGTTTGTAACCGTTATTCCGTCAATACCGCCCGACCATATGCCGTGATAGCCGCAGTACTTGAGAGTAAGGTTATCAATGCGTATACCGTTGCAGAACGGGCATTTTATGATGAAATTCTTTGTGCAGAACTCTATTGAATCAAAAACCTCTCCCGGATTTCCCCTGTCGCATCGAAGATACAGCTCACCTATAGGCTCACCGGTTTTCGGGAAGCCGCCTTCGTCAAGCTCGGAATCCGACTTTGAGAAGTGGCAAAGGTCCTTGTCCATGTGCTTTCTTATATCAAATTCCGTATTTTTGTCGTATCTCAGAACATACTTTCCACCGACAAAAGACGGTATCTTCTTAACGGAGCAGCACTCATCCTCATTGAATACGATAACACCCACATCCGTCATAAGTGTTTTGTATCTCCAGATGTTGTCCGTACCGTCAACAAGTGTCCATTTTGAAGCATCCGCACCGTTTTCGGGACAGCCGTAAAGACGAGGCTTTATACCCTCTCCGTACGCGGCATATGTAACGCCCGCTTTCCCCTGAAGCTCACCTCGGAAGATATCTCCCCTTTTGAAGAATACACCGTCACCGGGGCAAAGCTCAAGAGCATTTACGCCCGCTATCGTCTTTTTTGGAGTTTCCATCGAAAGACCGTCATTGGAATCATCGCCGTTTTCCGAAACATAGTAGCACTTACCGGCAACTGTCAGCTCATCCTTTGCTTCGAGGATACTCTTTTTCAGCTTTTCCGAAAGCGCATCAACCTCTTTTATTACTTCCTTTGTAACATTAAAGTCTGCAAGACCGCTGTTGTTAAGTCTGTTTTCAAGCATTGTAATTCCTTTCATATCGGTAAACAGACCGAAGTGATCGACCAACACATTTAAAATCAATGAAGAAAGCAAAGCTTTCAACATTCCCTGTCCACTGTCCACTGTCAACTGTCAACTGTCAACTGTCCCCTGTCCACTAATACTTCTGCATTATATCGAGCATCTTTCTGTCCAGCTTATAGCCGAAGTAGTCCTCATATTCCACATCCGCTCTGTCGCTGTCCATAACACCGAATCTTCCGCAGAGATTCCACATCGCCCAGCCGATATCCAGCTCCTTGAATATGGACAAAAGGTCCTCAAGCCATGCAAGAGCCACATTGTGAGGTGCGTTATGACCGCATCCAAGCTCACCGCAGAAGAATCTCTGACCGTAGATATCGCAGACGGATCTCCACATCTCGAAGTTCTCACGCAGCTTCTTGTAATCATATGTGATATATTCTCTCGGCTGGATCCTCACGCATCTTACAGCTCCCGGCCATGAAGGCTCATCGGGATACAGCGAGCTGTTGAACGCCCTGTAATGTGTCAAGCCCATAGGCTCGTAGCCGCGGCAGGAATAGATGACATCCTTTGTTTCCACCTCCATCATATCAATGGGAGGTATTCTTCCCCAGCCGTAGCCGTCAACGCTGAATATTCTGTCGGGAGTTACCGCCTTTACCGCTTCCTGCACCATGGTGAACACTCTTGTATAATCTGCGGGAGCGATCCTGTTGTTGGGCTCGTTCACGAAATTGAAGGTGAGCTTGTCGTTGTCGTAGTTTTTATATCTCTTTGCAAGCTCGGTGAACTGATAAACCATTGCGTCCTGAGCTTCCTTGTCCTTCCAGAGGTCATATTTTTCGTCCTCATCGAAGTTTACGCAGTAGCCGGGAGCTCTGTGGAAGCCGAGGTCAACATGGAGTCCGTACTTTTCGCCGTAGTATACCGCCTCGTCCAGCTTCTCCAACACTTCTTCTTTCATGGTAAAAGGATCATCAACGCTGCTCCAGCATCTGTAGGAAAGCGGAAGTCTTACATAGTTAAAGCCCCAGTCGGCGATTATCTTGAATTTATCCTCGGGAAAATACTGCAGGTTATAGAACTGGCGCAGATCCTTGCTTTCCGTTGACACGAAAAGTCCCTGCAGATTAAAGCCTCTCCATCTGTTTTTCATTACTTGGTCTACTGTTTTCATGTTTGTGTATTCCTTTCATAATCAGGAAACAGGAACTAGGGAACAGAAACTAGGGGAGGATAATTGCTTCGCAATTTTCAATATTAATTAAATGAAAACGAAGTTTTCTACCTTCCCCTGTTCCCTAGTTCCTGTTCTCTGTTCCCTACTTCCCTATCTCAACAATTTCTGTCGCACTTGGGCATATAGTCGGGAAGATCAAACAGCCAGTCCTTTTCGGCGTGGTATATACCGTTCGTGGAATTATCCGCTTTTTCGTCAACGAAAGCCTTTACATTTTCATCGTAGGGTGTATCCTTTGTTTCGCCCAGAACGCCCCATCTTCCGAAATATGCGGGATATGTATCGTTATACTGAATGATGACATTATTCTTCAGCTCCGGAAGATACTGCTTCTTTACCGCTACGCAATGGAATACCATGTTTCTTGATCTGTCGAAGATATTGTCCTCTATTACATAGTTTTCGTCAAGATAATTGTAATGATCCCATCCCTTGACGTGTGCCGCAGGGAAATATGTGTCCGATTCAGGTCTCTGTTCACCGAAGCCGAAGCCCGCATATCTCATGATATTGCCTTTGACAAGCACGTTCTGCTGGAAGTGTATGCACTCAACGACCGCCGATTTTCCGAGGAAGTATTCGTAGTTATAGATACAGTATTCTATAAGGTTATTGAGGTAAGATACATTCTTCTGCTTACAGTCATTTGAGCTTCCCGCAGATAACTGATGTGTAACGCCCGCATCGTAGCACTGGTAGATGTAGTTATGTTCAACGACGAAGTTATCGCATCCGCCGTATATCTCGATACCGTTACCGAAACGCCATGCGTTGCCAAGAGCTCCTTCCTTTGTGGAATAGCCCTGGATACATCCGCCTATCCAGCCTATCTCGCAGTTGGTGATACGGAGATTCTTCTGCGTACCGCCGGAGATACCGAAGTTACTGTACTTTATGCACAGGTTATCTATGGTAACATTATTGTTGTTGCCGATCCTGAGAACTGCTCCCAGCGGAAC